>JBAXGN010000112.1 GCA_037139415.1 Verrucomicrobiota bacterium
AAACTATCGCACCCCGGACGGCAACGCAAGAAATAACTTAACGAAGTAGAATTAAGCCCGACAAGCCCGGTCATTTCTCAGTTAATTAGACATTGGGGTTGGGGTTTCATCATCTGCCTCGGGTTCGGCTTTTCCAAACAGCATCAGATAGAGTGTCGGCAGAATAATCAGGGTCAGAAGCGTTGCGGAAATCAAGCCGCCGATGATCACCACCGCCAGCGGGCGCTGGGTTTCCGAGCCAATGCCGTGGGAGAGCGCCATCGGGAGCAGTCCCAGCATGGCCAGCAACGCGGTCATCAGGACCGTCCGCATACGGATCAGAGAACCTTGCATCACGGTATCCCACGGGCTGGAACCGGCAGCGCGGAGCTGATTGAAGAAACTGACCATGACCACGCCGTTCAAGACGGCCTGCCCGAACAGGGCAATGAATCCTATGGCCGCAGAGACACTCAAAGGGATATGCGTGACCAGCAGGATGAAGATCCCTCCAATCAGTGCGAACGGCACATTGAGCAGGATGAGTAATGCGCTTTTGACTGATTTGAAGGCATCGAAGAGCAGGATGAAAATCAGGAAAACGCTGACGGGCACAATAAAGGCAAGGCGTCTCATGGCGCGCTGTTGATTCTCAAATTCACCACTCCAGGAAACCGTGTAGCCCGGGGGCATGTTAATCTTACTCACCTGCGCCTGCATGTCGGCCACGACGCTGCCCATGTCGCGCCCCGTGATAAAGATGCTGATGGCCTTGATCCGGGAGCCGGCTTCGCGGGAAATATTCATGGCCCCGCTGACGACCTTGAAATCGGCCACTTCTTTGAGCGGAATCCGCTGGCCGTCCGGCGTATCCACGAGGATGTTGTTTAAGTTGGCCAGTTGCCGTTGCGCTGCCGGCAGGCGGGTGACGACACTAAAATGTTTTTCACCCTCCCAAAGCTCGGTGGCCGCTTTGCCACCCAGACCGGTTTCGATGACGTCCTGAATATCCGCAATATTCAGCCCATAACGCGCCGCGCGAATGCGGTCAATTTCGATCAGCGACTGCGGCACTTCGCCGGGGCGGTCAATAAACGCGCGCTCAACACCGGGAATGGACGCGACCTTGTTGAGCACGTTGAGCGCCTGCTCACGGAGAACGGAAAGGTCCTCGCCAAACACTTTGATGACCACCTGGCCGTCAATTTGGGAGATGCTTTCCAGCACATTGTCCCGGATGGGCTGGGAGAAGCTGGTTTCCAAGCCAGGGATTTGGTCCAACTCGTGGTCCATGGCCTCAAGAAGCTTTTCCTTGGTCATGTTCGGTCGCCATTGTTCGGCCGGTTTCAGGTCCACAAAGACTTCCATCATGTTGATCGGCTTGGGATCCGTGCCATCTTCGGGCCGGCCCGCCTTGGAAACCACGGTGTTGACTTCGGGCACGCGGTGCAGGGCCTGGCGGACGCGAGCGCACTGCCGCATGGTTTCTTCGACCGAGATGCCTGCCGGAAGATTGATATTAACCCAGATGGTTCCCTCGTTCAGTTCGGGGAGAAACTCGGTGCCCAGCCGGGGCACCATGGCAAAACTGAACAACAGAGTAATCAGCCCCAGCGACAGCACCGTCTTACGATGGTTCAATACCCATTCCAAAATGGGGCGGTATAATGCTTTAAAGGCCCGCACCACGATGTTTTCCTCGTGTGGGATCTTATTTCGGAGCAGGAAAAAGCAGAGCAGCGGCACCAGGGTAAGGGAAAAAAGCAACGAGCCGACCAAAGCCGAGGTAACCGTCCAAGCCATGGGAGCGAAGATCCGGCCTTCATGGCGTTGCAGCGTAAAAATAGGGATGTGCGCCACAATAATGATGAGCATGGAGAAGAAGGTAGGCCGCCCCATTTCCGCCGCCGCTTCCAGGATCGTGTGGCGCAAGCCGTGTAAGTTCTGCGCTTCCTTTCGCTCCCCCAGGCGCCGAAAAATGTTCTCCACCACAATCACCGCACCATCCACGATGATGCCAAAATCCATCGCCCCGAGGGAAAGCAGATTAGCGGGGATGCCACGCCAGGTCAGGCCGATGAATGTGGCCAGCAATGAAAGTGGGATCATCAGCGCCACGATTAAGGCGGCGCGGAAGTTGCCGAGGAAAAGGAGCAGCACGAACGTCACCAGCAGCGCCCCTTCAGCCAGATTCTTGAACACCGTGTGCAGGGTGGTGCTGATCAGCCAGGCTCGGTCATAAAAGGGCTCGAGATGCACCCCTTTGGGAAGAATCAGCGTGTTGAGCTTATGCACGGCCTCCTTCACCCCAGTCAGTACTTGCGAGGGATTCTCCCCTTTGCGCATCAACACGATGCCGGTGACGACATCCTCCTCCTGATCCTGGCCGACAACGCCCTGACGCGGGACGGCACCGATGGTCACCTCGGCGATGTCTTTGACAAAAATTGGCGTACCATTGCGGGAAGTGATCACGATGTTGCCGATGTCCTCGCCGGAACGAAGGAGGCCAATCCCGCGAATGAGATACTGCTGGGCGCCCTGATTGACATAACTGCCGCCGGCATTGGCATTGCCCCGGCCCAACGCGGTAAACAACTGTTGTAACGTGACATTGTAGTAGCGCATTTTGGCGAGATCGGGATTGACCTCGTACTGTTTAATCAACCCGCCCATGGTCACCACGTCCGCCACGCCGGGCACGGTCTTCAAATGCCGTTCGACCGTCCAGTCTTCAAGGGTGCGCAGTTCGCGCGGGCTGTACCCGTCGCCTTTGAGCCGGTAGCGGAAGATTTCTCCGATGGCGGTGGAGAGTGGCGCGAGTTGCGGCAGAACCCCTGGTGGCAGGTCGGCGGTTTGCAGTCGTTCGAGCACTTGGGCGCGGGCGAAATAGTCGTTCACCGAGTCGTCAAACGTCAGCATCATGTACGAGAGGCCAAACTGCGTATGTGAAAATATCCGAACGCAATGCGGCAACCCGCTGAGACTGGTTTCGACTGGGATGGTAACCTGTTTCTCGACCTCTTCCGGGGCATGGCCCGGATAGAGGGTGATGACATTCACCTGGATATCAGAAACGTCTGGAAAGGCCTCGATGGGCAGGGAACGAAACGCCAGGATGCCGCCAGCGACAAAGAGCACCGCCATGATCAAATAAAAAAACGGCTGGTGAAGCGCAAAAGAGATGACGCGTTTGATCATGGAAGTAAGTGGCTTGCGTTCACAATTTTTCGTTCGACTCCATCAGCGCTTCGAGCAGCAAGCTGCCATGGCTAACCACCCTTTCCCCGGGGGCAACCCCCTGCAAAATCGGCACCCGGCGGTTGCTCTCGGCCGCCACCTTCACGGAGCGGCGTTCATATTGACCGGGGGCCTTTTCCACGAAGAGGAAATGATGGCTGTTCTTCAGGTAAACGGCTTGGGTCGGCACATCCACCCCAGTGGCCGTGTCCCGCGTGATCTCCACACTCACATACATCTCCGCCTTCAGCGCCCGATCAGGATTGCTGACCGAACCGCGCACCTTGACAGCGCGGGTGATGGGGTCCAGCGAATCGCCCACCGCATCCACCTTGCCGTCGAACACACGGTCGCCCAGCGCGCGGCTATGGATGTGTACCGTAGCGCCTGGTTTAAGCCAACCCAGATCCAAATCCGCCACATCCAGCAAAACCCAAAGCCGCGTTGGGTCGGAAATCACGAAGAGCGGCGCGAACAAATTGGGGGCGTTGGCCAACATTTGGTCCGGGCGCACCTCCTGGCCCGGGTTGATATTTTTTTCCATCATTACCCCTGCCAACGGACTGCGCAATATGAAAACCGGGTCCAACCGATCTGGAGAACCGCCGTAAATTGCCAACCTGGCTTCAGCGCGTTGTTTTTCCGTCCCGGCATTGGCGAAGGCATTTTCGTTCGCCTCGACGTCCTTGCGCGGGGCCGCCCCATGTTCAAACAAATCCCGCACCCGATTCAACGCGGTCTGGGCCAGGATGAAATCCGCCCGGGCTTTGTGAACGTCCGCCTGGGCTTGACCGAAATCCGGTGATTCAATTTCCGCCAGCGCGTCGCCGACTTTCACCGTTTGACCCACGTCCACTAATAAACGGCTCACTCGTCCCGCCAACGGTGAAAACACGCGCACGGTAACATCGTCATTCCAAACGATCCGTCCGGTTAAATGCTGTACCGAGTTGGTTCGTGGCTCAACGGCCTCAACCGTCAGGGAACCCAGTTGCGGTGAATCCGATTTTATGAGGATCTGCTCGCCATCGCGTTTGACCGCAGATGCTGGTTCCGGTTGGGACGGCGGTTGGCATCCCGTCATTAGACCGACGCAAAACAAAACGAAAGAAAGAGATGATTTCATTGGTGTTTGGTTTCGGTTGGCAGGGCTTCCCGGGCGGCTTTCAGCGCCGCCGCCGCCGTGGCGGTGTCGCTCAGCGCCTGCAGGGTGGCCATGCGGATATCATTGTCATTGCGCTCCGCCGATAAAAGGTCCAGCACGGTTGCGCCGCCTTTGCGGTAGGAGTAGGTCAGCGTTTCGAGAATCTGGGCCGACTTGGGACGAATCGAGTCCCGGTAATTCAACCAGCGTTTGCGCGCCTCGTCATGCGCGACGCCAGCGATGGCAATATCGGCGGCGGCCATCGCTTTGGCTCTTTCCAGTTCGATACTGCTCTGCTCGCGAGCCGCCTCGGCGGCCTTGATGTTGCCCCGGTTGTTATTCCACAAAGGCAGGGGGAAGCTTACCCCCACGCCAATGGTGTTGGGCAAATCGCCCGGGTTCCGTTCGTATTGCAGGGAAACGGTTGGATCAGGGATGCGATACGCTTTCTGCAGACGCAGGTCCGCCTCAGCCTTCTTGACCGCTTGTTCCGCCGCCACAATGTCCGCGCGCGCCGCCCCGGGTCCCGGAGATTCCCCGGCAATCAAACTGACCGCCAAGGTTTCAAGGTTATCGCTGAGGAGTATTTCGCCGGAAGGTTTGGGTATGCCCATCAAATTTTCGAGGGTGATGCGCGCCGTCCGGGCGTTGGCTGACGCGGTTTGGGCGTCCAATTCAAAACGTTCAGCCGTGATTTCAATCTGGCTCTTATCCGCGCGTGAAATATCACCCGCGTTGAAGCGGTCCTGGGCAATCCGGGTTTCCTTGCGGAGCGTTTCGGAGGATTGCCGGAGCACCTGAACGTTGGCCTCGGCCAGGACTGCCGCCGCGTAGGCTTTGCTGATCGCCAAGTCCAGCACGCGCCGGGCATCCCACAACCGCGCGCGCCCCCCGGCCAATCCGGCCTCGACGGAGACTTGCCGATGACGCCGCTTGCCACCGACTTCAAAGAGTTGATTGACCGCCAGAATCGTATCGTAGCTGCGTTCCAGCAGGCCATTGCCCATGGTGCTGCCGTTGCCGTGGTTATCCATGCTAACTTTACTGGTGGAGAGCGAGACCGTGGGATTGGGAAATTCATGCGCGATGAGCCGCTGGGCGGTAGCGGCATCCACGTCGCTGCGGGCCGCCAGCAAATCCCAGTTGCGCTCGAAAGCCATCTGTTGCGCCTCCGTCAACGTCAGGTGTGCTGGAGAACCGCCCGCTGCGGAAATTCCTGCCTGGCTTGCCGATACCGCAGTCAGGGCCAATAGCCCGGCCAAGAACAGCTTCCCAACCGCGCCACTCCATTCCGTCATTAAATTGTATAATCGCATCATTAGTATTCTACCGACGGTGTGAATATAATGGCGTGGCCGCGCCGGTCAATCAGGGCATGGCCTAATTCGCGTGTAGGGTGGGATACTACACGCCGATTCGCAAACCGCAGGGTCTGAAGAATCAGCTTTGGTGGTTACGGTCGTGCCAGCGGACGGCCTCCCGGAGCAGTTCGGTGGCGCTGCCCAGGTTCATCTTTTCCTTGATGCGCGCGCAGTAGGCTTGAACGGTTTTCAGGCTGATCCGAAGCGTTTCCGAAATCTGGCGCGTGCCCTGGCCCCGCCCCAGCAGCTCAAACACTTCCAATTCCCGATCACTAAGCGACCCAATGGGGGAGGCCCCTTCCATCGTATGGCCCTTGACAAAGCGGGTGGTGATCGCGGCGGTGACATTTTCACTGAGACTCACTTTCCCCGCCAACACCTCACGAATCGCGTGGATCACCTTCTTGGTCGTTTCGCGCTTCATCAGGTAGCCGCTGGCCCCGGCCCGCAGGGCGCGCTCGGCGTAATGCGTCTCCTCGTGCATCGAGAGGACCAACACCGCCACGGAAGGGCAGGACTGCCTGATGTCCTTGATCAGTTCAATGCCGGAGGAATCTTTAAGGGACAAATCAACAGTCGCCACGTTTGGGCGCGTCGCCAGGATGGCCTGGAGGGCTTGTGGCGCACTCTCCGCTTCTCCGCACACCATGAGGTCCGGCTGCTGATGGATCAGGTTGGTTAACCATTCCCGCACCAACGGATGGTCGTCCACGAGAAAGATCGTTTGCTTGGATTCAGCGGGCATGGTGGTTTTTATCATCACTGTCGTTGGTGGTGGGCAGCCGTGGAATGGAACAGATTACGACGGTCCCGCCAGTAAGCGCGGGTTCCACGGAAAGGGTTCCCTGCATCATGGCCGCCCGGTGAGCCATGATGCGAATGCCCAAGCCATCCGTTTTCGGGTTGGTCTCCGGGAGCCCAACGCCGTCATCCTCGATGGTCAGGAGCACCCGCCCGGCCTGTTCGCACAAGCTGATCAGAATCTGCTTTGCCTTGCCGTGCCGGATGGCATTACTGACAGCTTCCTGGGCAATGCGATAGAGATGGGTCGCCGCCTCATCGTTATGAATCAGTACCGGCGTTTCGCATTCAAAGCTGCATTGCAGCTTGGCCGTCTCCGTGAGTTTCCTGGCCAGTTCCTCGAATGCCGCCATCAGCCCTTCCGCTTCCATTTGCACGGGATAAAGCCCGTGCGCCAGGTTGCGCGCCAGCGTGATCCCTTCCTCGACGAGGTCAACAATCTTGCTCGCGTCATCGGACTCGGGCAGCGACTTGGCGGCAAGCCGTTCCTGCAAAACCTGTCCCGCCAAGGCGGTGCCCGTCAAATGCTGGCAGAGGCTGTCATGGAGATCGTGGCCGATACGGCGTTGTTCGCGTTCGCTGATCTTGAGAATCTCTTCTTCCAACCGCTCGCGCTCGGCCATCTCCCGCCGCAGAGCCAGGGTGCGTTCTTGAACCCGCGCTTCGAGATCCCGGTGCAAGGAACGCAGGCTGGTCATCAACCAGACCACAATAAAATAGAATACCATCAGGATTACCGCGTTCCAGATGGGAATCAGCGAGCTGGAATACTGGGCGCCAGCGGCCAAGTCCCCGCCAATCCAGACCGCCACGCTCAAAACGGACAACAGCAGACCGAAACCCCGGCCGACAAACCACGCCGCCAAGCCAACCGCCAACAGGTAAAACACCGAGAAGAACATCTCGTAGCCGGTGACGTAGTCAATCAGGCCGATCAACGCCAGCAACGCCAACCCAGCCAGCTTGAGCGCGGATCGCGAAAGTTTTTCAAGTCTGGCGAGCAGTCCCATCATACAGAATCCATGGTATATGGCATGAACGCTGGCGGACACGTCATCCAGTTGCCAGTCCCACCAGCAGCACGAGTAACTAACATGGGAAAAGCCATACCTCGCAAGCGCGCGAAACGCAAGTCGCAAGTACACCACCTCCTGCGAGCGCCGGCATCCTGCCGGCTGGGGGCGTGGGAGGAGCGCCAGTTATTCAAGCAAGGGTACGCGCGTCGAAGGAAGTCAAAGCCACGCGGACCAGTAGCCGAATGACTCGTTTCCGCCTCGCAACAAAAGTCAGACTAATATTTACTGCCAGCACGCCTTATTAAGAGTCCCCAATAAACACCTCCAATGCCCCGGTTTCAATCCGGTGCCGGCGCGCAAAATATCCCGGTAGAACCACGATTTTACGCCAAAACGCCCCGTGGCCGCCCCGGCGCAGGACAATTTCTGTAAAGATAAGATTAAATAATGGTTTGCCTTTTAAAAAAAAGTGCAGTATTTCATTTCCCGGGATTGACGTGGCGGGAGCACCGGGTACAGTGAACGGAACCAGCCGGTGCGGTGAAGCGTTTCGGCAGGAGTATAGTCAGTATGAATTTAATATTAAGAATCTGGCGGTCTTCCCTCGGGAAGAAGTACATCATGGCCATTACCGGGGCCGGGATGATTGCATTTGTGGCCGGTCACTTGATCGGCAACCTGCAAATTTTCCTGGGCGCGGACGCCATTAACAAATACGCGTATTTCTTGCAGCATAACAAGCCGCTGCTGTATGTGGCGCGCCTGAGCATGATCGCGATGGTGACGCTGCACTTCCTGTCGGCGTTCCAACTGTGGCGCGACAACGTGGACGCGCGCCCGATGGATTATGCGAACGGCAAAACGCCGTTCGGCGCGGACCTGGCCTCGCGCACGATGGTGCTGGGCGGCGTGATCATCGCCACGTTCGTCATTTACCACCTATTGCATTACACCGTGCGGCTGGAAGGTGCAAGTTTGGGAGCGGGCAGCTTTGTCACGGATCCCATGTTCAAGGAAATCACCAAGGAAGGCGTGGAACGCCATGACGTGTTCGCCATGATGGTGGCGGGGTTTCAACGTCCGCTGGTAGCGCTGTTCTACATGGTGGGGGTGGGGTTGCTCTGCCTGCACCTGAGCCACGGCATCGCCGCAATGTTTCAATCGCTGGGCCTGAAAAACCACGTTTATGGGCCGCTGATTGACAAGCTGGCCAAAGTGGTGGCGGTTGCCCTGTTTTTGGGATATGTCTCCATCCCCGGTTCCATCCTGGTGTGCAAATACGGGGATAGCTACCTGCAAGCCAAAAAGAACCCGAATCCAATTAAAGCTGTCTTGGTTCCTGGAAAGGAGACCCGGTAACATGAAACTCGAATCCAATATTCCCTCGGGTCCGCTGGCCCAAAAGTGGTCCAAGGCCAAATTTGAAAACAAGCTGGTCAACCCCGCCAACAAGCGGAAATACGAAGTGATCGTGGTCGGAGCCGGCCTGGCGGGCGCTTCCGCAGCCGCCTCCCTGGCTGAGCTGGGGTACAAGGTAAAGAACATTATTTATCACGACAGTCCGCGCCGCGCGCATTCCGTCGCCGCCCAAGGTGGCATCAATGCCGCCAAGAATTACCAGAATGATGGCGATTCCGTGCGCCGCCTCTGTTATGACACGCTAAAAGGCGGCGACTTCCGCGCCCGCGAAGCCAACGTCTATCGCCTGGCTGAAGTCAGCGTGAACATCATTGATCAATGCGTGGCGCAAGGCGTGCCGTTTGCCCGCGAATATGGCGGGCTGCTCGATAACCGCTCGTTTGGCGGTGCGCAGGTTTCCCGCACGTTTTATGCGCGCGGCCAGACCGGCCAGCAATTGCTGCTGGGCGCCTATTCGGCATTGAGCCGCATGATTGGCGCGGGCGGCGTGTCCCTGCTCACCCACACGGAAGTGTTGGATCTCGTGGTCGTGGATGGCCAGGCCAAAGGCGTCATCACCCGCAACCTGCTCAGCGGCGAGGTCACCCGGCACAGCGCCGACGCCGTGGTGCTGGCCACGGGCGGGTACGGCAATGCCTATAATCTCGCCACCTACGCGCGCAACTCCAATGCGACGGCCATCTGGCGCGCCTACAAGCGCGGCGCCTGTTTTGCCAACCCGTGTTACACCCAGATTCACCCGACCTGCATCCCCGTCTCGGGCGATTACCAATCCAAACTCACGTTGATGTCCGAGTCGCTGCGCAATGACGGACGCATCTGGGTTCCGAAAAAACAAGAAGATAAACGCGCCCCGGCGGACATTCCGGAAAGCGAGCGCGACTATTACCTGGAACGCATGTATCCCTCGTTCGGAAATCTGGCACCGCGTGACATTGCGTCGCGCGCGGCCAAACGCGTATGCGATGAGGGACGCGGGGTGGGTGAAACCGGTTTGGGTGTCTATCTGGATTTCGCGGATGCCATCAAACGCTTGAGCGAAGACAAGGTGCGCGAGCGCTACGGCAACCTGTTCGATATCTATCACGAAATAACCAACGAGAACGCCTATCAAGTGCCGATGCGCATTTATCCCGCCATGCATTATACCATGGGCGGTTTGTGGGTGGATTACAATTTGATGAGCAACCTGCCAGGGCTGTTCGTGCTTGGCGAAGCCAACTTCTCCGATCACGGCGCGAACCGGTTGGGTGCCAGCGCGCTGATGCAAGGCCTGGCGGACGGCTATTTTGTCATTCCGTTCACCCTGAGTAATTACCTGGCCAACCAGAAGCCCGATCAACGGCCCACCACGGAGCATCCGTCGTTCAAGCAGGCTGAGGAAAACGTGCAGACGATCACCAAAAAGCTGCTGACCGTTAATGGCAAACGCACCACCGCCTCCTTCCACAAAGAGTTGGGCAAAATCATGTGGGATAACTGCGGCATGGCGCGCACGGATGCCAGCCTGAAGAAGGCGCTGCAACTGATCCCCACCCTGCGTGAGGAATTCTGGAAAAACCTGAAAGTTCCCGGCAGCGACGGCGATTTGAATCAATCGCTCGAACGGGCCGGACGCGTGGCGGATTTCCTGGAACTGGCCGAGTTAATTTGCCTGGACGCCTTGGAACGGCGGGAATCCTGTGGCGGCCACTTCCGCGATGAGTACCAATATCCCGACGGTGAAGCCCGCCGCGATGATGAGAATTTCGCCCATGTGGCGGCCTGGGAACATCAAGGACCGGGCAAAGCCCCCGTGCGTCACACGGAGCCATTGATTTACGAGGAAGTAAAAATGGTGACCCGTAGTTACAAATAAGCCAACGATCAACCGGAGAATTTTCCATGAAAGTGAAGTTAAAAGTTTGGCGGCAGAAAAACCCGCATACGGACGGCGAGTTCAAGGAATACTCGACCCCGGAGTTAAACTCCAACATGTCGTTCCTGGAAATGCTCGACGTGGTGAATGAAGAACTCACCCTGAAGGGGGAGGAACCCATCGCGTTTGATCACGATTGTCGCGAGGGCATCTGCGGCACCTGTTCGCTGGTGATTGACGGCAAGCCGCACGGCCCGCATCGCGGCGTGGCCACCTGCCAGACGTACATGCGCAATTTCCAGGACGGCGATGTCATCATCGTTGAACCCTGGCGCGCCCGCCCCTTCCCGGTCGTCAAAGACCTGGTGGTCACGCGCAAGGCGTTTGACACCATCATGCAAGCGGGCGGCTTTGTATCCGTCCGCACCGGCAGTGCCCAGGACGCCAATGCCCTGCCCATCTCCAAGGAAAACGCGGATCTGGCCATGGATGCCGCCGCCTGCATCGGTTGCGGGGCGTGTGTGGCGGCCTGCAAGAATGCCAGCGCCATGCTGTTTGTGGCGGCAAAAGTAGCTCAGCTCAGCCTGTTGCCGCAGGGGCAGCCGGAGCGCTACCGCCGAGCCAAGTCTATGGTGGATACCATGGACGCCGCTGGATTTGGCGCCTGCACGGTCACCGGTTCCTGTGAAGCGGTCTGCCCGAAGAACATTCCCCTGGATTTCATCGCGCGCCTCAACCGCGATTACGCCATCGCCCTGCTCAAGGGCGAACCGAAGAAATCAGCCGGCGGCGGAGCCGGTTGACGAGTTATCCGCGGTTGTGCGGGAATAACAAAGAGTGGAATTTTCCCAGGATTTTTGGTTCCCGTTCGCGGTTCATTGGGGATTTTTGTGGAAAATTTTGCGGCTTGCGCTAGCGGGGAAAGCAACGTAGCTTCTCATTATGAAAACGTTGTTTGATTATCAAGTGGTATGTCGCCGGGATGACAACGGAAGTTATGTGGCGTATGTGCCTGCCATTGTCGGTTGCCATGCCCTTGGTGCCACGCTGGATGCCGCCCAGCAGGAATTACACAACGTTTTCGATATGATCGTGGAGGAATACCAAGTGCAGGGCAAGCCGCTGCCCGATGATGTGGAATTGATTGCCGCTCATGCCCGCTAAGGCCAAAGAGTTGATTCGGGTGGCGCAACGACTCGGATTCACCAACCCGCGCCAAAAGGGAAGCCATGCCCGCTGGATTCATCCAGACGGACGCGCCACCACCCTTCCGATTCATCCCAGTTCCGAGATTGGCGGCTGGCTGTTTCATAAGATTCTCAAAGAGTTGGGTATCACCGAAGCGGATTTTCGAAAACTCCGATAATTTTGGACTGGAAGTTCACCTCTGCACGGTATCCCTTCCGCCTTTGTTCTGCCCAAGCAGTTTCCGAGGCTCAGTGAAGTACTTCGCTAACCAGGCTCCGCAAGTCATGATCCGTAAGCGCGGTCTTTTTACGAATTGCCTCCAGCCGTATTTTTTCCAATAAACGAGGCAATAACGCGTCGGGAACCTGCAAACCGTTCTCCGCCATGACGGCTTGCAGCCCACGCTTGCCTGAGTGGTGACCCAGAACAAATCCTGGGGGAATCCGACCTACCTCCTGCGCCGCGAATGGTTCGTAAGCGCGGCGGTCTTCAGCCAGCGCACCACAATGGATGCCTGATTCATGGCGAAAGGCCCCCGTTCCCACGATGGGTTTATCCGCATGCAACGGACGCCCGGATGCCCGGGCAACCATCTCACTCAGAGCATAGAGTCGCTCGGTGTGGATACCGCAGTCGCATTTCAAGGCCACGCGGAGGGCCATTACGACTTCCTCCAGTGGGGCGTTTCCAGCGCGCTCTCCCAAACCGTTGACCGTGACACTGGCGCATTGCGCTCCCGCCTCAATTGCGGCAATGGTGTTCGCCGTGGCCATACCCAAGTCATTATGCCCGTGAAATTCCAGCAGCAACCCGGGAGCAGCCTGGCGCACACTGGCGATCATCCGCATGGTTTGAGTCGGGGTGAGAATCCCCACGGTGTCTGCAAGCCGCAACCGATACAGCCCCAAAGCGTGGGCGGCGGCAGCGAATTCACACAGGAAATTCAGGTCCGCCCGCGAGGCGTCCTGCGCGCCCACGGATAAGAGCCGGAATTCGCCGGAAAAATCTCCCGCGAGTTCTGCCAGAGTCCGCATGACCCAGGCGCGGTCCTTATGCCAGGCGGCCAGGTGGATATCCGAAACCGGTAACGAGAAATGGGCACCCGGCACCGAGCAGGTTGTGGCGGCCAACAAATCCGCATGCGTTGCCCGGCACCAAGTGGTGAGACGCACCGGCAAACCCAGCCCGGCAATGGCACGAATGTCTGCGATTTCGGACGCGCCCATGGCCGGAATGCCCACTTCCAATTCCGGTACGCCCGTCTCCGCAAGCGCGGTGGCAATCGCAATTTTTTCGGCTCGTGAAAACACCACTCCAGCGGCCTGTTCGCCGTCGCGCAGAGTCGTATCAATGAGCCAGGGCATACGATTAATTATCCAGGTCCCACCAGCGTGGCACCCAAATTGAGGGCCGGCTTTTCCCACTTCCAATCATCCGTGCCCAGCACCAGGATTTCGCGCAATCGTTTTTTCGGTTGGACTGCGGGCAGCTCAAATGCCTTTTTGAAATCTGCGGAAGTCTTGCCCACCGGTGCGTCCACCAGCACATCAAAATCCAAGGCCAGATTGACTTTCCCGGAACGCAACAAGCCGGCGATGTTGCGCAGTTCATACAGGCACACGATGCCATTGCCGCTGATATCGAACAACACCGTCACCTCTTCCGCGGCCGGCAAACCCGCCAGTTGGGTAAGCGTCGCCACCGGCAGTTCCCAGCCTGCTTCGGATTGCTCGCCCTTGAGGGTGGCAACATGTCGGGCGATGGGACCATTTTTGCCGCCCAACTTGAGCGGTTGCAATTGCTCGTAACGGACCACCCCGCCGGTGGATCGCTTGCGATAAAAGAGGAATGCCATGGGGTTCAGGTCCTTTACGCGAGCACATGCTCCTCCGCCACGGCGTCATTTTCGATGGCGTCCAGAATGGCATCGGCCACCGCTTCATTCACTTGCTTGTACCAAGTGTTCTGCGGGTACACGATCACCACAGGCCCTTGCTCACAGACTTTCATGCAGCCGGTGCTGGACACCATGACGCCGTCGAGCCCGCGATCCGAAGCTTCCTGCTCGAAGTATTGCAGCAGAGCGGATGATTGTTTTTTGTGGCAGACGCCCTGGGCGCCCGTGGGCCGAAAGCTGCCACACACGAAAATATGATGCGTTGGTTTGGTCATAGGATTCCTTTCAATGTTTTTGGTTACGGTTACTGACAATTCTAACTGGCTATCCGCAGCCGGTGCCTGCGCCTTTACAACCTGCGCCTTGCGAACAACCGGTAAACCGGCGTTTGAGGGCGGGCGGCACGGGGGTGTTGGCATACACAGCCCGCAGGCCTTCCTCGATCAAGCCTTCCATCTCCACAACCTTGACGCCGGACTGGGTCAGCACGCCAAATGGCAACCGGCCAGCGGCGGCCACCAGGAAGGCGCGGCAATCGGCGAGGAGGCTGGCCAGTTCCTGCCAGCGCTCCTCGCCGCCACCGGCCTCCGGGGCCTTGCGGATCTCCTTGAGTTGATACATCCCTTCGTGTTGCGGGTGTGGTTCATAGATCAGCACGCGTTCGGCTTCACCCAGGTGTTGGTTCACCAGCGCGCCTTCCATCGAGGCCACGGCCACGTAGGGGCGTTTCGTTTCTTCAGCGGGATTTATCGTCATACTGGCAAAATGGTTCAAGACCGTTACTTGCTCCGTCGTCATGGCCTCTCCGATCCGGCCCACGGCATCCGCCCGGCACCGGGCGCAATGATTCATCTGCGGCAAATGCAGCCCGCAGGTCAGTCGAATTCGGCTGGTCATTATTCCATCCGGCTCCGGCAAATCCGCGAACTCGGACCCAGCCACCGGTTTCAGCGGCATGCAGTTCATCAAATCCGCACCGCGCGCCGCCACCTCACGTGCCACCTCGGAGATATGCTCATCGTTGATGCCCGGGATGATGATGCTGTTAATCTTCACCACCACCCCTTTTTCTTTCAACCGGGTGATGGCTGCCAATTGGCACTCGCGCAATTTCACCGCTGCCGCTTCGCCGCGCAGCGGACGTTTGCCATCGCGTATCCAGGCGTAAATTTGCGAGCTGATTTCCGGATCCAGCGCGGTAATGGTGATCGTGACATGGCTGACTTTCAGTTCCGCCAGCTCATCAATGTAAGGCCCGATCCCCAGGCCATTGGTCGCCACGCAGAGCATCAACTGGGGAAACCGGGCACGGATCAAGCGAAGGGTTGTCATCGTTTCCTCCGGATTCGCAAAGGGATCGCCGGGACCGGCAATCCCCGCGACGGCAATTTCCGGACGTTGCGCGATGGTGTGCGCGAGGTACTCCACCGCCTGCTGCGGCGTCAGCACCGAGCTGGTCACTCCGGGCCGGCTTTCATTGACGCAGTCAAACTTGCGATTGCAAAAGTTGCATTGGATATTGCAGCGGGGAGCAACCGGCAGGTGAACGCGTCCATAAAGCTGATGGCCTTCCCGGCTGAAGCACGGGTGCTTGTTAAAATCCAGTGTGGCATTGGTGCTCATAGGTAGCTGTATCCCACGGATGACTTGGTTTGTTTGGCCTCCATCAGGGCGTTGATGACGCGGTCAAAAAGCTCCTGGGCACCGCGATACCCCAGATGCGCCGTCCGTTGTCCGCCGATGCGATCGTGGATGGGAAAACCAATGCGTATCAGCGGCACATTCAATTGGCGGGCCAGGCTGTAACCCTTGCTGTTGCCGATTAACAGGTCCGGTTTTAACGCGGTGGCCAGTTCGGCGATTTCCGCGAAATCCGCCTTATCCTTGATGACGGTTTCCGGTGGTAATGCCGGGGCCGCTTCCCGCAGGCATTTTTCAAAAAAGCCGCTCCGACCACCCGAGGCGCACAGAATGGGGGTAATGCCAAACTCGGTTAAAAATGAAGCCAGCCCGATGACCATATCCTCCTCCCCATAGATGACCGCCCGCTTCTCGGAGGCGTATTTGTGGCCATCAATATAGGCATCCACCAAGCGACCGCGCTCGCGTTGGTACTTCTCCGGAGTTTTGCGCCCGGTAAGGTACTCCACCGCAGAAAAGAAGCCGTCGGTTTCCCGAATCCCGATGGGCAGCCCGAGGGGGTGCCGTGGAATTTGATGGCGTTCGGTCAGCACTTGGCCGGCCGAAGGGGTATGCTCCAGGGTGCGGCCCAACTCGATGGTGCCACACGCCCCGCCCATGGCGGTGATGTCCGCCAGCGGAGTCCCACCGTTCTGCAATTTTTCGTATTGGCTCCAGGTTTCACCATCCATGGTTTCTGAATAGTCCGGCAGCAACGTGAATTTCGCGCCAAAATCCTGAAGGATTTCCTTGAGATACCGGAGGTCCTGGGCGGAAACCATGCCCGGCAGCACATTAATCCGGTTCGAGGTCAGGCCCCGTTCCGCCAATTGTTCCACCAGCGCCCGCACGGCTCCATGAAAGCCATCCATGTGGGTGCCGCGATAACTGGCGGTGGAAACATGCACCACGGGAGTGGTCATGGCTTTTCCATCTCCACGCCGAAAATCCACCAGCATCCGGGGCAAATCCTCGCCAATGGTTTCCGCCAGACAGGTGGTGGCCACGCCAACCAACGCCGGTTGATATTGGCGATCCACATTCAGCAGGCCCTGGCTAAGATTGGTGGCCCCGCCAAACACCGCGCTGGATTCATGGAAATTAGAACAGGCGATATCCATGGGTTCGCGAAAGTGGCTGATCAGGTAACGGCGAATGTAGGTGGCGCACCCTTGTGAACCGTGCAGGAACGGGATGCAACCCTCCACCCCGCGAAACACCAAACACGCCCCCAGCGGCGTGCAGAGCTTGCAGGCATTGCGGGTGGCTGTAAAACCCTCAGGCTTGGCATCCGTCTCCGGGCTGTCCGCACCACACGATTTATTGTCGGTCACATTCACCATTGCGGGAGACCTATTGCAAGAGCCGTGCCAAGTTGTTTTCGGTCTCAACAAACGCAGCATCTGCCACCATTTACGACGGTTTGAGTGTTATCTGTGAAGCACTTGCAGAAGTTACATATATCCCGACCGCGGCAACTATATTTTGGTGCCACCTGTTTGAAGCTACATTTTAGTAGTTTTACCAGGCGTTCCCCACATTAATGTGGGACTGGTTTTCAACTCCTGTTTTTGACTGCGGATGCAACGGATGGGAAGCAAACAAATCCGAAGACCGAAAATCGAAAACCGAAAGCAACTTTAGCAGAAAAATCGATTGGCAAAAAAATTGGGACGGCCTGCAATAGGATTCCATTTCCGACCGCCCCATTTTGATGGAGTACATCGAGGAAGATCAGGTTATTTTCTTGCAACGCCTAACCGCACCACTCTACGGAGAGCCGACAACCCCCAGCACACCGGGCTGTTTACCGGCACACGATAGCCCGCCAGCCGCACCTCGATCACGCGCCCGACCACCCGGTCCGGGCCAAACGCCGGATCATTGGCCATGTTGGCATCGCCACGGGTGACCAACACCAGGCCCGCCGCTTCGGCCCGGAGAGCCACCAAGCGATGGATGGTAAGCATTCCCGCAGTGGTCTCAAACGCAATCACCTGGCCCCTTTTCAATCGGGTTGCCTCGGCGGGAGCGAGCGTGATCAGATCGCCAGCCTGGATCCATGGCCGCATGCTGTTGCCGCTGGCTTTGAATCGCACGCTCAGTCCTTCCGCAATCAGGCTGCGCGCCAGCCGGCAAAAATCAGGGTTGGCCAGGGAGGGAATCACGGGCGGAGCAGGGCGAACGCCTCAGTCGGCGGTTCTTTCCATTTCTGGAAATGCCGGTATTTCCTGACGGTGGATGGTGAAAGACAGGACGCACGTCGGCAGGATGCCGGCGGTCACGAAGGGGGCCAAGCCATGATCTTCGTCTTTGCTCATCCGCCCCCGCCTTCCTGCTGCAACCAAGCCGCCAGTTGCTCAGCGGCTGCCGGGGTGGGGGCCAGGGAAAATTGCCAGGCCGGCACCGCGCGGGTCAACTGATCACACCCATCCAGCATCACCGGCATCCATTCAGGATGCCACCAGAGGAGGTTGGTGGCTGGCAGCAAGCGGTGGAATGCCTCGCGCGGGGTGATCGGCTCGATCCGATTTTCCAGCGATTTATTCAAAAAAATGAGTCCGCCCAACGGAGCGGACGCGTTGACCGCAAACCCGGCGCTGCTGGGCCAGGGAGTGCCATACGCACGATACGCGCTGCAGCCGGATGGCGGCGCCACCCCATACCGGGTCACGGCGGCATCATCGCCAATGACCTCAAACTCCGGGTGCCCGGCCAGCAACCGGGCAAGCGTGCTTTTGCCGTCGCCAGAGCGCCCGGGAAAAAGCCACATCCGCCCCCCGAAGATCGCCGCGCCGGTGTGGTGCAGCAGACCCTGGCGTGGCGCCAAAAAAATCACCGAGAGAAACCGATAAACAATCGAGAGCAAGGCGTGGGGAATGCAACGCTCCGAGGCGGATGGGGCAGCGGCTTTTGAAACAAACGTGTCCGGCAGGGCTCGATCAGACGGCGCGGCCAAGACGACAAGCGTCTCCGGGGAATAATGAACTTCGACGTAATTTTTATCCTGCGCGATTTCCGCCACCCAGACCGCTTCCGGGTGGAGCGGATGCTCCCAGCGGAGCCAGAGCCGGGAGCCGGAGCAGTACCAAGTCAGCAGCCGGTTGGTACGATGCACGGGGGAGAGCGCAGAGAGATCGGGAACCGAATTGGCATGGAAATTGACTGAAATGCGATCTGCGTACGAAACGGACGAAACATCCCCCCGCAGAAAAGGAGCCACGGGAGGGGCCACTCCGTTCAACGCGAACGGAACGTGCGAACTTGAAAGTTCAAAAACAACATCCGCCAGCCCAAAAATGAGATGGTATGGTCCCGTCAAAACAAAAGTGAAAAGTTCTAATGAATCAAGCCCAGCCGGTTCAGTTGTAGCACTGTGCACCGCCATTGAAACTCGGCGGAGTGCAAGTGGTGGAAAGCACATCGAACGCGACCATCTCAATCTCAGTCACTTCGGGTTTCTGATAGACCAGCTTTTCCGGACCGGCTGGCTGGGCGGCACAGGCGGGCTGTTCCTTCATATTTATTTGTTCCTTCATAATAAGTCGTTCTGTTTCATTTTTGTCGCGCGCCGCTGACGGGCCAAATCACATAACCATGCCGGCGGCTGGGCCATATTGCCGGTTTCCATTTCAAAAATGGGCGCGCATCCGTGGCAATATGCCACATCCGGACAGGTCTGGCAAGGAGAATCTGTAGCAACTTTTATCTGACAGACCGGCTCCATTTGCCGCCATCCCTCCGCGAAAGTTCCGCGCAGCAAATCGTATTTTGGCCCGCGCATTAACAGACAGGGCGTCATGTTACCGGTGGAATCCACCGCGAAAGTGGTCCGCCCGGCCCCGCAGACCAATAAGTTTCGCAAGTCCGTGGAGGGTATTTGTGGTTGGCGCGGGGCATCCGGAGAGGAAGCGCTCCGGGCGCGAAACTCGTTTTCTGCTGCCGCAGCCGCCGCGGGCGAAAGCCGGCAGTCAAGTGGACGCTGATCGCCTGCCCGCGTGGGAAAGATGGCGGTATCGAATCGAAACGGAACCCCCAATCGGTCCGCCAAGGCTTTCATGTCGGCCAACCCAGCGTGGTTTTGACGCATCAGCACCGTTTTTAATTTCACCCGCACGCCGCCATCCAACAACCGTTGAATGCCCGCCAGGCACCGCGCATAATTACGCTCCGAGCCGGTCACCTGCTGATACATTTCCGGGGTGGCGCCATACAAACTGATTTCGACTTCCAAGGGTGGATACGCCTGGAATAGTTGGACCATCTCGGCTTCCACCAACGTGCCGTTGGTGAACACCCGGACGGCCAGCCCGCACTCTTTGGCGTGCCGGTAGATTTTCGCGAAATCGGGTTGCAGCAGCGGTTCCCCACCTGTGAACAGCAGGAAGAGACAACCCGCCCCGGCGATTTTATCCACAACGGCACAGGCCTCGGCCAAGTTTAATTCCCGTTGGTGCGCCCCTTCCGGGTCGCCGAGATAACAATGGCAGCACCGCAGATTGCACCGGGTGGTGACCTCGAACGAGGCGGAGAGGGGCAGCCGTTCCTTGTGGGCGCGCGCCTTGAGCGATTCAAAAAACGCCGCGCTGGCGGCGGGTATTTCATGCTCACATTCCATGGTCGTTATTCCTGGGAGCGCCGGCATCCTGCCGGCTATTCTGCTGGCTGCTTTCAATTTCTAGGGAGCAGTCACTGCTCCGCTGGTAAATGCTTGGCGCGGGCGGTTGAACTGCCGGCAGGATGCCGGCGCTCCCAGGTGAGATTGGCGTGTTGCGATAATGCACACTGCTAAAGCTCCACTCAACGGCCTGCTTCACTAATCCTGATTTCACCGGATTTTCTTCAATGTAGTGGAGGGCCTTGGCGTAATGTTCGGCATCGCGAATATAGCGGTCATGATACTCGCGTTGCCAAAATTCCCCTTGGCGTCCCAGCACCGCGTTTGCCTGGTTGGCCGTGTACGATTTCCACGAATGCAGCACATCGGACAAGGAAATGCCTTCCACCGTTTCAATCATCGCATGCACATGATTGGGCATCACGCACCAAGCCAGCAGACGATAACGACGACCATCGAAGTGAAGCATGGCCTGCTCGACAATCAGGGCCACCCGCTCATCGCGCAACCAGCAGGCACCATGCCCGGCATCCTCGTAGTTTGCCATTCGTTTCCGAAGTTCAGCCTCGGCGGCTGAATGCAACGTTGGTTCTCCCAACTTGCGGGTCAACCCCAGCTCGACTCTCCATTTCCGAACCAAATCAGCGGGCAGCGAATCATGAAGCCGGTAGGTGATGGTTTGGATCATTCCGGGATGATCCCAATGCGGAAGATACCCGCGCGAATACCATCCCAAATGCGGTTCCGGGGATGCCACACCGGTCATTACCCGCGATGTTTCCCGGTTCGATGGAATAAAGCTGGGACCTCGTACCTCATTTGGCAGGGAACCGCCCGCCCCGGCAAGCGCCGGCCTCTTGCCTTCTCCTGGGAGCGCCGGCATCCTGCCGGCTTCGGCGTGCATTCTTGCCGACGCCATCCGCTCAGCGAGTAGATGGCCGTTAGACCTATCCCGCCGGCAGGATGCCGGCGCTCCCAGGGAAGCTGTTCGTGTACCATTCATCGGCTTAGGCGCGGACTGGCTCGATGAGGCCGGCTTGTTCCAATTTGGCGAGCAACTCAGCCAGATCGGCTTCCGCGGTGGGACGTGCCACCGCGAAACGGGCGTGCAAACCGTCACCCAACTCCGCCGCCGATCGTTGGCCATCCAGGTTTTCCCACACCCATTCCGCCACCGTGTTCAAGGTGAACACCTTGTGCAGATCCGCCAGTTGGCCTTTGACGGGCACCAATAACGTTTCCCCGGCGACTTTCCGGGTGACGATATGTTCGGTTTTACGATATTTCATAAATTTAATAATTTATTAATTCATTTCACTCGCATTCCCGGGTCACCCAACAGGGTGAAAATCTGGAGCAGGTCTTTCGAGACGCCTTTGGCGGCGGAGGCCCCCAAGGCGATCCGCAGGGCCTCCCCCAACGGTTGCACCCCGGCTTGGTAGCGTACCCGCAACACATCGCTGTTCATGATCAGGGCCGGGTTCGTCGTACGAAAGCCCGGTCGGCGCCCAGAGGGCCGCCATGCCCCCGTTTGGCTGGATCATCAGCGTTTCCCCCAAGCTGGCGTAACCGGGCAATTCATGGCGGGCGATAAAGCAGGTCATGCCCAAGAGCACGGGGCCCCGGCAGCCGTTCGTCATCAGGCTGACATCACTGTTGCCCAGCCATCCACCATCCATCACATTAAAACCGCCATGTCCAAAATAATTCCACAGCCCGGCCTGGTTATTAATGGCGCTGAGCAGCAGGGTGCGCGCGGTGCTGACGGGATACGTGGTGAGATAAATGCGCTGGAGCGACAACGAGGACGGCAGCAAGACGGCGGCGGCCTCGCTCGAAGCCGGGAAATCGCCGCCTTCATCCGGGTCGTCCGCCGTCAAGATGGCCCGCCGGGTCCAGTCGCCGCCGGCGTCCTGCTCATAGGCGATGATCCGCCCCACCATGGCGGACATGTCGGCAGACGTGGTGGCGGGAAGCCGGCCAATGGCCACCTCCGGCACCCCGTCATTGCCGGCCACATCGGCCAGGGCGTTATCCGAGGCAAAGAGATAGGTCGAAGTGGGGACCAGCAGGATGGGAACATGATTGACCGCCGTACCGGTATCATTCCGGTAATCGTACGTGCCCTTGCCGCCAAGCAGGACCGCGCGCGGGGGCAAACGCCAGTTACGGATGGCATGGGCCAGAAACGCCTGAATGGCTTGCGGCGTGACGTTGCCGTACCCGAACTCATCCGCAATCGCGCGGACTTCGATCATCCGGCCCACCCGGCCTTGGAGCGTTCGCCACTCGACCAAAGGCCGCAGGGCATTGGTTAGCGGCGAGGCGGTGATGACCAGGTAATCCGCCGCGTTGGTGGCGGATTTCAAACCGGGCGAATCCCATCCTTCGATGGCCACAGGCGATAGCAACGCCGAAGGGGAAAAGGCGTAGTAACGGTTCGTGGGGTTTGCCGGCGCGAACGTGAGCGCAAAGGTATTTCCGTCCGGCTCCACGCGGACGCATTTAATCTCCCGCAGCAACCGCGGATCACTCACCTCGGCCAGCCGGACCGCGCTGTTTGAAAAGCCGCGCATCGTGATCAGGTTATTCGTTTCGCCAACGCACCGCAGGCTTTCATGAACGGCGGTAAACCGGCGGCGATAGGCGACGTCGAAATAGTCGAGGTAGATATAGTCGGCGCTGACGGTGGCATTGCTGATGCCCAAAATGTTCGTTCCGGCCACCACCAATGCGGCGGGTACGCTGCAGGTGATGGCAAGCGGGTTTTTTCCGTCCCCGCTTCCCGAGCCGACCAACGTGTTGTTGATGAACACATCCGCCCGATGCGTCGTCAAGGACCCACCCAACAACTGCAGCACCACTGAAATGTCACCTGCCGGCGCCACCATCGCCTCGAGGGTGAAGGGGAATGTGCTCTTTTTATCGCCGCTATAGAAAGACTCCCAGACCCAGAAATCCACCGTGGGATCATTGCACGCAAACACCGCCCCGATCTTATCTTGCTCAAACCGGACGGTCTCGGGAAACGACTGCGGGTCCGGCACCGGGGCGGCGGGGGCCGGGCCGTCCAGCGGGGGGAGCACCAAGCCCCGGCCCCGTTCCAGCCAATAGACCGTCTGCGCGCTGTAGATGGTCTTGCCGCCCGGATGATAAAAGAGCAGCGCACTATCGTTGATGTCCGTCATCCAGGCGAGGCGCTGCCCGCCAACGGTCAGCCGAAATTGCCGGTCCACCAACCGCCCGCGCGCCTCCTCAACCGTCATCCCCAACCCGGCGGCCAATTGGTCCGGCGTGAGGCGGTAGAGGCCGGGGGCGGCCACGGTGACCTTCAGTCGTTCCCGATCGGCGAGCGAGGCATCCTTGGGGAGACGCGCAGCGGGCGGCAAGGCTTGCGCGGCGGCGGCTTTGGAAATTGTCAAGCGCGGGGGGGCGCAACGTTCGAAGAGCTCGGCGGGTGGCAGCGCCGGCAGTGCCAGCGCCCACTCCGGCAACGCCGCCGCCCGGACACACGGCACGCGGGATTCCTGCCCGTGAAGGTCCACGATGCCCAGCTCGTATCCGGCGGCCCCCATGGTGTCGCGCTGCCGGTAAATCGCGCCCACGCCGTCCGCCACTGCGGCGGGCAACAACTGCGGGTTCAGGCGGGCTTCCCTGCCCTGCCCGTCCAGCCGGTGGACATGAAAGCCGAGGACATCCAGTTCGGTTCCCGTCCGCCAAAGGATAACCAGCCCGTTATCCTGCGCCACCACCATGGGCGGGCCGGACAGGCAGAGGGGAGCCGCCGGCACGAACGGCACCAACAGCCATCCCAGCAGGAGAGCCAGCCCGTCCGGGGCTCGCTGCCGCAGCGCACTGGGACACCACCATGTAGCATGACGCGGTTTCATGGCTCGGAGCGGATTTGGTAAAAGACGTTAATCAGCCCGGCATCGGTGTCGAAAAACACATTTTCCGGAGGTGCCGGGGCAATCCAGGATTTGAGGGGCGCAAACCCGGCGGCCAGGTTGGTTGAGCGCCAGACCGAGTACCACTCGTTGCTCCGGCTGTGCCAGCGCACCTGCCGGACGCCGGAGACCGGCGGAACCGGGCTGGCCAGGTCAAACCGGTACATGTTCAGCGCAAACGGCCCATGAACGATCGTGCCACCATCAGGGCGCACCTCGGCTAATTGATATACGGCGGTAGCGGGCGCGCTAGCGTCCGCGCAGGCATAGGTGGCGCCGATTCCGCCCTGGGCCGCGCCCGTCG
The DNA here is from genome assembly GCA_037139415.1 of Verrucomicrobiota bacterium. NCBI lineage: Bacteria > Pseudomonadati > Verrucomicrobiota > Verrucomicrobiota bacterium. The sequence goes on from JBAXGN010000112.1 coordinate 24,453, forward strand.
CCGGAATCAGGTTCGTCCCCACCAACACGGGCACACCAGCCACCAACCGGTACAGGTAAAACCCGGTTGTTTCCGGCTCGGACGCCGTGGTCCAGCGCACCACCGGGCCGCCGTTCGTGAACCCCAGTTCCACAATGGCAACCAACGCCTGATTCGTCACCACATTCGAGCGCACGCACCGCAGCCCCGTCCGGGTGTCACGCTGCCCGGGCGCGGTGGGATCGCGAAACGCGCAACGCAGATCAAAGGGCGACGCATCCCACGAGCCACCGCGCGCAGCCCGGGCGACCGATGCGGACGGATCGACGCCGCGCGGGTTGTTGGCGGTGCCTCCTTGGAGCAGCGTCGCGTAATCTGCCGGTGTATAGCTGTCCCAGCACCACTGCGCCACGTTGCCAACCATGTCATAAAGCCAGAACTGATTGTTACCGGGCCGGCCAGCCGGCTGTTGGGACCCGTTGTAATAGCCCGATGGGGTGGTTCCGTTGTCCAAGGGGTCGCCACTATTCCGGTAATTCGCCTGGCTGCCGTCCACCTGATCGCGGTAGCTGCCGCCCGTTCCCGCCCACGGATAATCCTGGCCCGCCAGCGTGCCACGCGCGGCGTATTCCCATTCCGCTTCGGTGGGCAGCCGGTAGCCCGCCATTTCCCACCGCACGCACGCGTTGGATAAGTCAATTTGGCCCGCGCGCAGGGGAGTCGTGAACGTGGTATCCGGATAATAGACGGGCGGCAGACCTTCCATCTCGGAGCGGGCGTTGCACCACTTCACCGCGTCGTACCACGAGAGTCCGGTCGCGGGATGGCGCGGGTCGCCGTTGGTCGTGCTCCCCGTATTTCCCGTTGGCAGATCGCCGTAGCCATTTGTCAGACCCCATTGGCACACCTGCCGCCATAAAGCGGCGGAGACGACGAACTGCTCCACGTGAAACGGGGATACTTGCACCGGATGCACCGGGCGCTCATCCGCCAATCCCTCCGCTCCCGGCGAGGCGTCGCCCATCATAAAACTACCCGCCGAAATAAGCCGTTCCTGGGCGTGAAGCGGCATCAGCAAGCCGAGCAGCACCGCCAGAACAGCCATCACAAAGAAGCCACGCCCAACCGCTTGCGCATACCCTCGGCTGCGACCTTCTCCCTGAGATGGACGGGATGGACGGCAGGATACCGACTCCTGGGAGCGCCGGCATCCTGCCGGCTGGTTTTCCTGATAGGCTTTAAACGCTCGAAGCGTGGTTTGATTATGCGAAGCTACTCCCTCGCCCCTCGCCGACAGGATGTCGGCGCTCCCAGGAGCGTGGACCTCCGGTCCGCGTGGATTTTGATGGGCTTGGGGACGAACGAGGTGTGGTTTGATTAAACAAAGTTTCTCCCCCGCCCCTCGCCGGCAAGATGCCGGTGCTACGGAGCGCGGACCTCCGGTCCGCGTGGATTTTGATGGGCTTGGGGACGAACGAGGCGTGGTTTGATTAAACAAAGTTTTTCCCCCGCCCCTCACCGGCAAGATGCCGGTGCTACGGAGCGCGGACCTCCGGTCCGCGTGGATTTTGAT
>JBAXGN010000113.1 GCA_037139415.1 Verrucomicrobiota bacterium
AACCCTCGCCGACCGGGGGGGAACCTCTGTTGGTCCGGGGGAACCTCGCCCCGGTCCGGGGGAACCTCGCCCCGGTACGGGGGAACTTCCCCCCGCCACGGGCAGAACCCTCGCGGACCGTGGGGGAACCTCTGCGGGTCCGAGGGAACATCGCCCCGGTCCGGGGGAAAATCCCCCCGGTACGGGCGGAACCTGCCCCGCCCCGGTGGAAACCTCCCCCGATCCGGGCAAAACCCGCCCCAGGCCGGGGAATGATTCGCCGGGGAGGGTGGTCGTGTCAGATACGCCGATTAGGCGCGCCACGGTTTGGGCGGGGGCGGGGGAAATGGCGGGGCTCGCGCTGGTTGGCGCGTCCAGTTGTCCGGTCGGAATTGTATCCAAAACCGCAACCCTTTGCCCGTAACGATCCATGTCGTTCCTTCTCTGTGTGCGTGCTGACGGAAGGGAAGCTAATCAGGTCGGCGGCGGGGTGCAATAAAATAATGCAGGAAAAGTGAAATAAGTTGGCGCGGCGTGTGGATGGTGGTGCAGGGGATTTCGACAGTGGGGAGATTCCCGGAGCTGCATACCCCCTCACCTCTTTCCTCTCCCTCGGGGAGAGGAGGTCCGTTCTGCGGCTGAGGGAGGAGATTATGGGGTGCTTGCAGGTCTTTGGCGTCCGACGCAGAATCCGTCCATGGCGGGAGCGCACGGAAGACCTTTGGAATATCAAAACGCCGCGCGCGCGGCATTCCCTCTCCCCGAAGGGAGAGGGCTAGGGTGAGGGGGTACGGAACTCTCAAATTCGGAATGCGGATTTCGGAATGCGGAATGGAGGGCCGACGACTATTAGGGCGGCAATTCCGAAATCCGAAATCCGAATTCCGCATTCCAAAGCGGCGGCAAGGCGTGGTGATGGGGGCCGCGACGCCGCTTTGGATGGGCGCACCAGCAAGCCGGTGGTTATCCCGTCCCGATGGGCGGAGGGGATACCGCCGAACGTCATTGGGAAGACGCAGCGGTATCCCGCGCTCACTCAAGTGGACGGGACCATTCCCAGTTGCAGGGTGGCGGATGAGAAATTAATTGAGCTTCGCCAGCACGGTCTTGACGGCTTCAAAGTTCGGCAGCTCCTTGGGGGTGGGAGTCTGTTCGCTGTACTGCACAATCCCCTGTTTATCCACCACGAAGGCCGCGCGCGCACTGGTGGCACCGAAACCGAACAGGTCGGGCAGCAAAACCCCATACGCTTTGGCGGTTTCCTTGTTGAGATCACTGGCGAGTTTGACGCCAATTTTTTCCTTCAGCGCCCAGGCTTCCTGGGCGAACGGGCTGTCAACACTGATGGCGATGACGTCCGCGTTCAGGCTGGCATAGGTGCTCAATCCGCCGGTGAGGCTGCACATTTCCTGGGTGCATACGCCGGTAAACGCCAGCGGGAAGAACAGGATGACGGTGTTTTTCTTGTCGAAGTTTTCGCTCAGCTTCACTTCAACCACGCCGGTGGCTTGTTTGGATTTGAGGGTGAAGTCGGGCGCCTTTGAACCTACTGGTATGGGCATAGTATTCCTTTGTTTATAGGGTTTGTTTTTTTGCGGAACCGTGTTTTTGAAATAATTTATGTTGCGGCTGATGCTAGATGGCATGGAGCACTTCTGCGGCATGTTCCTCGGGTTTTACCGTTGGCCAAATTTTCTTGAGGCGGCCATCCGGCCCGATCAGGAACGTAACCCGATTGGTGCCCAAATATTTGCGGCCCATGAACGTCTTTTCACCCCAAACCCCGTAGGCCTGCACGATTTTCTGGTCTTCATCGCCCAATAGGGTGAAAGGCAGTTTGAATTTCGTAATGAATTTTTGATGGGATTTGACCGAGTCTGTGCTCACCCCCAGAACGACGGCGCCTTTATCGGCAAGTTGACTGTACAGATCGCGAAAACCGCACGCTTCCTTGGTGCATCCAGGGGTGTCATCTTTGGGGTAAAAGTAAAGCACCACCACGTTGCCTTTCAGCTTGGAAAGGCTGATGGTTTCTCCGGTGTTGGCGAGGGCGGTAAAGTCCGGTGCCACATCACCTGCTTTGAGTTTCAGTTCCATAAACAGTGTGCTAGTCGTGGTTATGCATTGGCGACTCCATGCTCAGTATGCGTGCAATATAGTCGCTTTCATTCCAAGCGCAACTGAGACAACGAAATTTCAGACAAGGCACCGTTGACGATGCTGGCGTCGCCGGGAATGGTGGCACCGTGTTTGAAAATGTAAAAACATGGAACCCCACTTGTCCTGGAAATTACGGAATTCGCCGAAATACTCAGGCGCCATCTCCGCCTTTCTCTTCAGTAGTGGAGTGTGCGGTATTCGCGATGCTAAACTGTTGGTTTTTGGGCGGTAAAATACACCCACGGATCTTCGGCCTTGGTCAAGGTGCCTTTTGAGGGGAATGGCTGGCCATCGGTCAAACGGTAGGCGGTAATTTCGGTGAACCCCAGATTTTCCAATGTGCGCCAGTCCACTTCCGGTTTGATATAAAAATTGCGAACTCGAAACGCATGAGTGCCGTCGTGAACCATGACGCTCTCCGCCTGCAACATGCGCGATAAGGGCGGATTTAGGATCATTTGCAGGCCGTTTTTTAGCCGGCCTTTCGCTTTGGCAAGTATTCCACCGGCTGACTGCCGTTCTAAAATATGCGGCAACGCTCTTAGATTATGGGCTGAAAAACAAAACCTGCCACCCGGTGAAAGCAGGCGATAGATTTCCCGCATGATTTCGGTCCGTACTGGATTATTGAAGATATCCAGACCATTAAAACTAAACAAAACGAACTCAAATCTTTCGGCGGGAAACACCTTCAGCGTTCGCGCATCCAACCATTCAAACTGATACTTCTCCGCAAATAGCTCACGGCACTTCGCCACCATTGATTTGGAATAATCCACGCCGGTATATTCCTTGACCGCTGGCGCGAAATGATGCGTGGTCCGTCCCGCCCCCACGCCCAAATCCAACATGCGCGCCCGGCTCAAAAAGGAACGCTGCTGTTCCAAAATATACGCCTCCGGCGGCTGTAATTCGTGGCGGCTATAGAAGGCCACCACGGCCGGGTCCTCATAGGCGTTGCCCCATAATGATTTCATACGCGTTGTGTGCCGGTTTGACAGCGACGCCAGCGCTAATCGTCACACGGACATGTTTAAGCGCTCATCGGGTTTCATCGCGAATGACGAGCAAATCTTTCATTATGTTGGATACATCTGCCTGGTGTTTTGCCAGCCCAAACGCGTCGTGCATCTGGCGATAGAGCCGAAACAACCGTTCGTACACGGCTTGATTGGCCGGGATAGGGCGGAATATCTGTTTTTTTACTCCCGACATGACTTTGACTGCCGAACTGAAATCATCATAGCCGCCTCCAGCTTTGCGGGCGACCACCGCCCCGGCGATGGCCGCGCCTAGGGCACAGGTTTGGCTGCTGCGCGAAATCAGCATGGGCCGGCCAAGCACATCCGCATAAATCTGCATGGTGAGCGGGCTTTTCGCCGCAATGCCGCCACAATTGATGATGCGATCCACTTTCACGCCATATTCCTCAAGCCGTTCCACAATCACGCGGGCGCCATAGGCGGTGGATTCAATCAGCGCGCGATGGATTTCCGCCGGGGTGGAGTGCAGGGAAAGTCCCAAAATCATGCCCGTGAGGCGCTGATCCACCAGGACGGTGCGATTGCCATTATGCCAATCCAACGCTAACAGTCCGCTTTGGCCGGGCTTTTGCTTCGCCGCCGCATGTTCCAGCGATTCGTGCGAGCCAGCCTTGGGACCGCCTGGTTGCACCACATTTACGAACCAATTGAAGATATCTCCCACGGCTGATTGGCCGGCTTCCAGACCGTAATATCCTGGCAGCACGGATTCCGGCACAATGCCGCAAAGCCCTGGCACATCGGGCAAGTTCTGGCTCAGAGGCGCGGTCATGATATCGCACGTTGAAGTGCCCATGATCTTGACCAGCGCGCCAAGTGCGATGCCTGATCCGACGGCGCCGAGATGCGCGTCAAACGCTCCGACGGCGACTGGAATACCAGCACGCAGTCCCAGTTTTTTTGCCCATTCGGCTGATAAAACGCCCGCCGTGTCGCCCACATTGTAGCAGGTGTCAGGCAGGGTGGCGCGGACGGTGGCGAGGCGCGGATCGAGCACGCTCAAAAACTCAGCGTCCGGATAGCCCTTCCAGCCTGGATTAAACATGGCTTTGTGCCCGGCCGCACAGATGCCGCGTTTCATGGTTGCCGGATTGGTATTGTTGCACAGCACCGCCGGTATCCAATCGGCGCATTCCACCCATGAATACGCCGCCGCAAATACCTTGGGTGCGACGCGCGCGCAGTGGAGAATTTTGGACCAGAACCACTCGGAGGAATAACGGCCACCGCATTTGGCCAGGTACTCGGGTCGGAGCTTGGCGGCAACCTCGGTGATTTCCAGGGCTTCCGCGTGGCCCGTGTGATCCTTCCACAGCCAGGCCATTGCGGCGGGATGCTTGTCGAACGCCTTTAACAACGCCAGGGCGGTTCCGTTTTTGTCCACCGGCAGCGGCGTGCTTCCCGTGGTATCCACGCCGATGCCAATGATTTGATCCGGCTTGAATTTATTCCCCGCGTTTTTGATCGCTTGGCGCGTGCATTTCTCCGCGCCTTCGAGGTAATCCGCCGGATGTTGCCGGGCCAGGTTGGGATCTTTATGATCCAAAATGACTCCGGCCGCGCCGTGGCGGTAGTTCCAAGTGGCCGTGCCGACTTCTTTGCCGGTACCAACCTCCACAATCAGTGCGCGCACCGAGTTTGTGCCGTAGTCCAACCCCAGGGTATAAGTTTTTGCGGGCATAGTATTTTCTCAAAAATCAGGTTTGATTCAACCGCACTGGTTTATCTAGTCCCGATGCCAATAGGTCTGCCAGCCCAAGTAATTGGTCAACGCCTCATCCAGCGCTCCCGCCACCGTGGACTTGGTGGCCGCTACGTGATGCTCGAAGCCATTCCGGCAGATATAGGCCAGGAGTTTTTGCAGATTCGGAACTTCAAATACACCGTATCCGCCAAAGGTGTCCAATTTGTCATTGGTGAACTTGGCTTCACCATAATATGCGGCAATCCGCCCATTAAAGTCGTCGGTGGATACGCGGCAATAGGTGAACGGTCCGGGACTGATGCGGCCCACTATGGTGCCGTACGTGTTATCCTTGCCGACCGTGCCGGCAATGATTTCCTGGTAATCCATCTTTTGCTCGGCAAAGAAATCCTTTGGCAGATTGGAGCAATGGAACACCACCCCTTTGTTGGGATCGGTGCCAAAGTTGTTGTTCCAGTCGAGCAGGGCAGCGGGAGTGCCGGACGCGGCCTTCAAAACATACATGCCGATCAGGCCGGCAATATCGGTCTCGCAAGCGCTGGGCAACAGGCTGTTGGACATCATGCTCATCAAGGTGCAGGGCACCACCCCATAAAATTCTTCCAGCGAGGTCCAACATTGAATGGCGGTTGCGGATAGTTGCTTATCCTTGACCCAACGGTCAATGGCCACTCCCAATTTGGCCATGCGCATCAGGCTCTCAGACGGGATGCCTTTGGTCTTGGTGTAAGCCTGGATGGCCGCGAGTTTTTCCTGCACTTCGGTGTCTTGATCCTTCATCTTGCGAATCCACCCCAGCACTTCGGAGAGGTCCAGGGTTTCCACGGAGATGCCCGACAACTCCAGCAGCTTTTCGCTGTAGCGCACGGTGTTGAAGGCGGTTGGGCGGGCGCCGAGCGCGCCGATTCGCGCATGCTTCAGTTGCTTCATGATCCGGCAGGTGGCGACGAACTGCCGTAAATCCTCGCGGAACGACGGGGTGTTCGGGTCCACCGTGTGCAGCTTGGTCAGCGAATATTTGAGGCCATACTGGCGCAGGTTGTTGCACACGGACATTTTTCCGCAAAAACTGTCACGCCGATCCTTGATGGTCATTTTTTTTCCGTCGTCGTTAAAGGCGTGAACCAACACCGGCACATTCAACCCGGCCCAACGCAATGCATTGGCCACGGCACGTTCATCGCCAAAGTTCGGCAAGGTCACTAAAATGCCGTCTATACTCTCGCGGTGTTGTTTAAAGAGATCGGCACATTTTTGGGCATCGGTGAGGCTCTCCACCGCGCCAAATTTGGTGGCTTCCAGCGGCAGGGTTACCGCTTCGATGCCTTCGTCGGCGAGCACTTTTAAGATGTCGCGTCGTCCAGCTTCACACAAATGGGCCGGGAAGAATCCCCGGTTGCCTACAATGATACCAAGTTTTGTCATAAGTTTATTGTTTTTTTAAGATTAAACAGTTTTCCAATGGGGTTTCGAGAAAATTATTCATGGTTGTTTGGACGCGGTTCGCAGTTGGGGTTCGGACGGTGGCAGGGTGTCCAGGCTGTCGGGGTCTTCGACCGGGAACAACAGCCGATCCATGCCCGCCGCCACCAAGCCTGCCATGCGCCTGCGTGGCGCCGCCTTGCAGGTGACTTCTCCAAAACGCGCCCACATGGCACCCTGTTGTATGGCCAGCGATAGACGCTGCAACACCGCTGGTGGAAATTCCGTCAGGCTGCCGGTGACGACCACCTGGCGCAATCCCAGCACATTTAGCGAGCCGGCAATGATGATGCCCATGGCGTCCAAAGATTTCCCAAGCCACTCCGGTACCCCATTTTTCTCAAGGTGAGACATCAGGGCCTGCCAGGCATGAGGGGCGGGAGCGCCGGATTCCGCGTAACTTTTCACCAAGCCACGCCGGGAAAGCAAGGTTTCCACACAACCGATGGCACCGCAGCCGCAGCGGCGCTGGTTATCACGCACTGGGGTGTGTCCCAACTCGCCATTCAAGGGCAGGGGATTGCGGTACAGCCGTCCGCCTTCCACAATGGCGCCCCCTACTCCCTGATCGAAATCCACCAGCAAGAAATCTGTATCGTGAGGATGCATGATCAAATGGCCCAAGGCGAGCGCGCGGATTTCCTGGTTGAGAATTATCGGCAAGGGCCAGATTTCCCGTATCAAACTGGGGATGTCTGCCTGTTCCGTCCAGTGCAGATTGGGGGAAAATACCACCCGTCCGGTCTTTTCATTCACGATACCGGGAATGCTAGCGACGATTCCCCAGAGCCCTTTGACTGCGATTCCACGCCGCGTCTGTCGCAATCGTTGCTGCCATTCGCGAGGCGTGGAACCAGTTGGAAATACTGCGGACCAAACATCCTCCTGCCGCACTGCCAGAGGAACCGCCGTGATGGAGGTTTCGGCAACCTCGATTTGGATGGCAATAAAACGCGAGATAGTCGGATTCAGGCGCATTAACGTGGCAGGGCGCCCCATGCGCGCCGGGTTGCCGGCATTTTCAAAAGTGGCCTCGATTTCCGCGGCGTTTAACTCCTGGACAATTCCCAATTTTTGCAACGCGCAAATGATTTTCCCGGACGTTGGCTGACTCATGCCGGCGGCTTTGGCGAGATCGGCACGCGACGCCGCGCCCAAACGTGACAACAGGCCAATGATGGTCCGCTCATTCAAGCGGCGCAAGTTGGCGGGAATGGCCCCTGTGTGTGTGCCTAGCATAGTGTATTGTCAATCTGATACATGCATTCATTCAGGCAAAAGGTCAACTGACGGCATGAGGTATCAGTAATTTTTCCTCTTTGTACCCTGATACCATGCGTGCCGCCGGTCGGCACTTGAGTACGGCGTGCGTGCGGCATGGCACTTCTAATTTTGCGTACAGTCGGCGCACATAGGTTCGCACGGTATTAATGCTGATGGCCAGGCTGTCCGCGATTTGCTTGTACGGATAGCCTTGGGCAAGAAATTCAAGAATTTCCCGTTCGCGCGCTGAGAGGCCGGTTTGCGGTTGCAGGGTCGAAGTTTGCAACTGCACGCGATCAATGAGTTTACGTGCTACTTCGCTGGAAACCGGCGACTGTCCTCGCAATACGTCTTCCAGTATCTCAATCAACTTGGCTGGGGACTGCGACTTCAATCCGTACCCGGCGGCACCGGAAGCCAGAGTCTGCACGATCCAATCCACGTCTTCCCGGGGCAGTAAGGCGATAATTGGCGTGTTGCCGATAGCGCGATGAATACGGGTCAAAACCTCCAGTTCCTGCGGTTCCTCCAGTCCCAGCAGCACCAAGTCTGGCGGATTTTGGACGAATCCGGTTAAAGCGGTATCTCCGTCCGCATACGCGGCGGTGCAGTGGAAGGTGGGGGCACGGTTGAGACAGGCGGCGAGGTTTTCGCGGTACCGGCGATCTGAATCCAAAATGGCGATGGTGGCGCTCATACGGTTGAAACTTTCATTTATAAACTTTATTTAGTATATCAGACGCGTTGGCAAGCATAAAAATTCAAAATCTTGCAGTTCGCTTCGGTTCCGGAAAATTCTACGGCTTGCCTCAACTCCTCACACCCGATATGTTTTAATCATGAATGCATTTCCTGTCAGCCAGGATAAAGCGGATCAACTTGCCCGTCGCATGAACACCATGGGCGTGAGTGAGGGAGACCTGGATGAAACGTTTGTGCGCTCTGGCGGGCATGGCGGGCAGAACGTCAATAAAACTTCCACGTGCGTCATGCTGTTGCATCGCCCAACGGCCATTCAGGTCAAGTGCCAGAGCACGCGCCAACAGGGGCTCAACCGCTATATTGCCCGGCAGTTGTTGCTCGACAAGATTGAGGCGCTGCGCAAAGGGGTTGCGAATGCTGAGCGCGCCCGGATGGAGAAAATGCGTCGGCAGAAACGCGGGCGCAGTCGTGGTGCCAAAGCGCGAATGCTGGACGACAAGTCACGGCAGGCGCGCAAAAAAGTGTTTCGCAAAACGGTTCATGACGCGTGACCATCACCGTTCGTCTGGCAGTTCGTGAGCAAAATCACGCTGGCGTGCGGTTCACGTAGTGCAGGATTTTGAAATCGGCATTCTCAGCCAGTTGGGCTAGCAGCGTGAAGCGGTCTTCAAACGGCGGAAAAAAGACATCTCCGTCCATCTCACGCTGGATCAGGGTTAGGTACAAATCAGAGCAGTAGGGCAGGGCGATCCGGTAAATTTGCGCTCCGCCGCAGATGAATACGGAGCGGGTTTCGCCAGCCAGGTCAATCTGTTCGAGGTCGGTGATGGTGCGGACCCCGGGGTATTGAAAGTGTGTCCGGCTTAAGACCACAGTTTCGCGGTTCGGAAGCGGTTTGCCGATGGATTCAAAAGTCTTTCGCCCCATGACCAGCACCTGGCCGGTCGTCATTTGTTTAAACCATTTGAAATCTTCCGGTAAATGCCAGGGGATTTGATTCCCCCGGCCAATCACCCGGTTCAACGACATCGCAGCAATGGCTTTGAAACGCGTCAAATTACCGCAATAATTGTTTTTCCAGATGCTGCACCACCTTGCGTACATTGGCATCCACGTCCATGCGATCTTTGACCAGCCGGCAGGCGTGCAACACCGTGCCGTGATCGCGCCCGCCAAAGGCTTCACCGATGGTGTTCAGCGAACTTTCCGTCATCTGGCGTGACAGGAACATGGCGATTTGGCGCGGGAACGCGATATTTTCCGGACGGCGTCGGCTGGTCATGTCGGCCAGTCGGATGTCAAAATGTGCCGCGACACGTTTCTGGATGACTTCAATGCTGACGTTCGTTCGGCCTTCTTCCTGAAGCACTTCATGCAGCAATCCTTCCACGGATTCGATGGTCACTTTTTTCCCCGTAAGTTGCGCGTAGGTGGCTACCCGGATCAGGGCGCCTTCCAATCGGCGAATGTTCGTGCGGATGTGATTAGCGAGAAAGTCCAATATTTCATCCGGCAGCGTCGCTCCCATCAATGCCTGTTTTTTTCGCAGGATGGCGGTGCGCGTCTCCACGTCAGGCGGTTGTACATCCGACACCATGCCCCATTCAAATCGAGAGATCAAACGGTCTTCCAACCCCTGAATTTCACTGGGGGGACGATCACAACTGAGCACAATCTGCTTGTGGGCTTCATGCAGTGCGTTGAAGGTGTGGAAAAATTCCTCCTGGATGCGCTCCTTTCCCGACAAAAATTGCACATCGTCTATCAGCAAGACATCCGTCTGCCGATATTTTTTGCGGAAGCGCGGCAGACTGCTGGATTGCAACGCCTCAATAAACTCATTGGTAAATTTCTCCGAGGAAACATACACCACCCGGGCACCCTTCTTGTGCGCGCTGACGTATTGTCCGATGGCATGGAGCAGGTGCGTTTTTCCCAATCCGACGCCACCGTAAAGGAAAAGTGGATTGTACGTTTTGCCGGGGGTATTCGAGACCGCCAACGCAGCACCGTGGGCCATGATGTTATTATCACCGACCACAAACGTCTCAAACGTATTTTTTGGGTTGAAGAGACTTTCGCGATTCAACTGGTTGCGATCCGCTTCTGGCTCGACTCGCGATTTGGCAGCGACAACTGGTGATTCTGCTGTCACGATTGGGATCACTTGTGCCTGGCTGATGCGGAATTTGACATGCATGGGTTGACTGGCCGCAAGCGTGACTGCGTCGCGCAACAATCCCAGATAATTATCTTTGAGCCAGACTTCACAAAAGTCATTGGCAACTTCCAAGGTTATGCATCCTTCCCCAAGGTCGGCAGCCTTGATCGGGGCGAACCAGAGACTGTAAATTTCCGGGTTCAGCATAGTCCGGAGGGTATCCTGTGCGGACCCCCAAATCTTATCGGCAGATGGTAGCATCATTTAACTTCTCCTCCCGGTATTTCCGGGCTTTATTCACCTGACACGGCTTCGCATTTGTCACCCTCTGCGTCGGCGGTACTAAAAAATCTTATTGGATCGGAAAAACTTGTGGTTATTTCGGTCACATTACTCTTTACCGCAGTGCGTAACAAATGCATAAGTTACTTATCAACAACTACTTATAAAATTACTCGCCTTTATATTCAAATTCTTAAACCTCAGTTTTACCGGCGCCAGTCATCGCAAAGCGCAGGTGACTTTTAGGTTAAATTCAACCGGCTGGCTACAACAATGTATTCACTCTTATTCACAAGTTATTCTCATGCGCTGAATACCCCGTAAAATCAGGCTGTTTTTGACCATGAATAACCAGCAGACTTGTTTTTTCGATCAATTTTCACCAATTCAAAAAAATCCCTCGATTTTACCGACTTCCTAATCCCATCCAAGGGAAAAAAAGGCGCCTTGATAACAAGGCGCCTTTGATAAAACTTTCAAGCGTTACACATCATAGTACAGATGGAATTCATACGGATGCGGGCGCAGACGCAACGCATCATGCTCCTTGCGTTTGGTGCTGATCCACATTTCCAGAAAGTCCTTGGTGAACACGTCACCCTTCAACAGAAAGTCATGGTCCTTCTCGAGGTAGTCCAGCGCCTCGCCCAGACTCGCCGGCACCTGCGGAATTTTCGCGTGTTCTTCCGGCGGCAATTCGTACAGGTTCTTGTCCATCGGTTCGCCTGGATCAATCTTGTTCAACACCCCGTCCAGCCCCGCCATCAGCAGCGCCGCGTTGTTCAGGTACACATTCGCCGACGGGTCCGGCGGGCGATATTCGATCCGTTTAGCTTTTGGGTTGTCGCTGTACGTTGGAATGCGCACGGCTGCGGAACGATTGCGCGCGCTGTACGCCAGATTCACTGGGGCCTCATAGCCAGGCACCAGCCGCTTGTACGAGTTGGTCGTCGGGCTGCAAATGGCACACAGCGCCTTGGCGTGCTTCAAGATGCCTCCTGCGAAATTCAGCGCCATCGGGCTCAACCCCGCATAACCGGTGCCTGCAAACAAGGGTTTGCCCTTCTTCCAGATGCTGATGTGCGTGTGCATTCCCGACCCATTGTCGCCAAATAGCGGCTTGGGCATGAACGTCGCCGTCTTGCCGTACTTCTTGGCCACGTTCTTCACCACGTACTTGTAGATCATCATCTTGTCCGCGCAGCTCACCAGCGTGTCAAACCGGATGTCAATCTCCGCCTGGCCTGCCGTTGCCACTTCGTGGTGCTGCCGTTCGATGCTCACGCCCAACGCTTCCATTACCAGGCACATCTCGGTGCGGATATCCTGCTGGGTGTCCGCCGGGGCCACCGGGAAATAGCCTTCCTTGTGGCGAATCTTGTTGCCCAGGTTCGGCATCTCGTCGCGGCCCGTGTTCCAGACGCCTTCACCGGAATCAATTGTGTGAAACGAGCTGTTGCACTTGGTGTCATACTGGACATTATCAAAAATGAAGAACTCGGCTTCCGGCCCGAAGAACGACTGGTCGCCCACGCCGGTGCTAATCAGATACTTTTCGGCCTTTTGGGCCACGCCACGGGGATCGCGGCTATACGGTTCTTTGGTGCCAGTCTCGGCCACCGTGCAGGTGAGCGACAAAGTGGGAACGGCCATGAACGGATCAATGAATGCGGTGTCCGGATCGGCCATGACCAGCATGTCCGAGGATTCAATGGACTTCCAGCCACGAATGGACGAACCGTCAAAGCCCAAGCCCTCGGCGAAGACCTCCTCCGTCAGTTCGGCAATCGGGCAGGTGAAATGCTGCCAGGTGCCAAAGGTGTCCACAAATTTGAAGTCCACCATTTTGGCGGCATTCTTCTTGGCCAATTCAATTACGTTTTTTGGGGTGGTTTTTGCCATAATTTTTATAATTAGATTGGTTTTAACTTCCATTTCGCCGAGCCCAGGCGAAAAAAATCCCTCCGGCCTGCGCACCTGTCTCGGGTGCGTGGAACCAGTGGGGAAAGGGATTAAACGGCTTTATCGCCGGTCTCTTCGGTACGGATGCGAATCGCGTTATCCACCGGCAGCACAAATACTTTGCCATCGCCGATTTTTCCAGTGCGGGCGGATTTGACGATCGCGGTGACTGCTGTCTCGACCAAATTGTCGGGCAGGACAATCTCGATCTTGATCTTGGGCAAAAAATCCACCGTATATTCGCTGCCGCGGTAGATTTCGGTATGGCCTTTTTGACGGCCAAAACCTTTAACTTCACACACGGTCATGCCTTCGATGCCCGAAGCGGTGAGGGCTTCTTTCACATCTTCCAATTTAAACGGCTTAATGATGGCTTCGATTTTTTTCATTTAAAGTTGCTCCACGGGCAATACTAGCATTGATGCAGTGGCTGTAAACAGGATTTTAGAAAAATCGTTCGGCATGTTTCCGGGCCGGGTGTATTGGCGCCTCAGGTCTGTGCCGAGCGCGCGGGTTTGGATGCGAGTTTATGCTGATAGGGCGAATGCAGGTTGAAATAAATGCCGCACGCCGGGCGGTCACCATCCGTCTGGCTGATTATCACGGTCAGGTGGCGGTCCAACGCAATCCCATGGCGCAGGTTTGCCCCACGCTTTTCGTAGGCATCAATGGCCTTGACGACCAGCGAGCGCAGGCTCGTCTCGCATTCATCCGGGGTCTTGTCCACGCAGATGATGTATTTATCGTAGGCCTTTAGCGCCTTCTCAATTTCAGTTTTGAACAGGTCAACGGTCACGACCAAAATCTAGTGCCATTCAGGGACGAATGAAAGGGGAAACTGGTGGGGCTATGCAAATAACTAATTGCAGCACCGATATTCGGTTCGATATATGCTTCACGCCCCTGGCCTCTCCAACGGGCTCTGGTTCTCTACCAGCGCGCGGAGTCGGGTGGATTTTGAATCGGCGTTGCCGGAAACCAGCTGCGAGCTACAAAAAAATTAACAGAAAGGTTGCGCCTTGACCAAGGAGAGGCAATACTAAACGGGTTTGTCGCGCCAAGTTAGGCGGCGACTAACAATGACGTAACGATGAACATGGAAGTAATGAACATGAACGGCGACGCGCAACAGGCCAGCGGTTTGCCAGCGACACAGGGCCTGTATGATCCGCAGCAGGAGCACGATGCGTGCGGGGTGGGGTTTGTGGTGAACATCAAGGGCGGACGCTCGCACGAGATCGTGCAGCAAGCGCTGCAAATCTTGAACAATTTGCGCCACCGCGGCGCGTGCGGGTGCGAAGATAACACCGGCGACGGCGCTGGGATACTGATCCAGATGCCGCACGAGTTCCTGGTGGAAGCCTGTGCCGAGACCAAACTGAAGCTCCCGGCGGCGGGCCAATACGGCGCGGGCAATGTATTCCTGCCGATGGATGCAGCGGAACGGAAGCGTTGTAAACAGCGCTTCGAGGAAATCATCCGCGAGGAAAGCCAGGAAGTCATTGGCTGGCGTATCGTGCCCACCAACAACGGGATGCTAGGTGCCACGGCCAAGGCCGGTGAACCGTTCATTGAACAGGTCTATATTGGGCGGAACCCGAATTTGAAAGATGCCCAGGCGTTCGAGCGGAAGCTATATATCATACGCAAACGGGGAGAAACCGCCATTCGCTATGCCAAACCGGGCATTACATGCGCCTTCTACGTGTGCAGCTTGTCGCAAAGGACGATGGTTTATAAGGGCATGCTCATGTCCGAACAGTTGGAGCAATATTTCCCGGAACTGGCCGACCCGGCCATGACGAGCGCGATGGCACTGGTGCATTCCCGTTTCAGCACCAATACGTTCCCAAGTTGGGACCGCGCGCATCCGTACCGGTACATCAGTCATAATGGTGAAATTAACACCTTGCGCGGCAACATTAACTGGATGCATGCCCGGCAGGCGATGATGGAATCACCCCTGTTTGGCGAGGATCTGAAGAAATTGATCCCGGTGATCTGCCCGGATGGCAGCGATTCGGCCATGTTTGACAACTGTCTGGAGTTGCTGGTGCTTTCCGGTCGTTCCCTTCCCCATGCGGTGATGATGATGATTCCCGAGCCATGGCAAAACCATGAGAGCATGAGCGCCGAGAAGAAGGCGTTTTATGAGTACCATCGTTGCATGATGGAACCGTGGGATGGCCCCGCCTCGATTGCCTTTACCGATGGGCTGCGCATTGGCGCGTGCCTGGATCGTAATGGCCTGCGGCCTTCCCGGTATTATGTCACCAAGGATGATCTGGTGATCATGGCTTCGGAGGTGGGCGTGTTGGACATTCCCGCCGCGCGGATCGCCCAAAAAGGCCGGTTGCAACCGGGTCGCATGTTGCTGGTGGATACCGAACAAGGCCGGATCGTCGCCGACGATGAAATCAAAAACACGATGGCGGCGGCCTTTCCATATCGGGATTGGCTGGGGAAACATCTGGTTGCCTTGGAGGATCTTCCCGAGGCTCCGCCAGTGGCCGAACCAGATCATAAGACCATTCTGCAACGGCAATGCGTATTTGGCTATACCTACGAAGATCAACGTTTCATTTTGGCACCCATGGCCAAGGATGGCGTGGAACCGTTGGGTTCGATGGGCACGGACACGCCGTTGGCGGTGCTCTCCAACAAGCCACAGTTGCTGTACAACTATTTCAAGCAACTGTTTGCCCAGGTGACCAACCCGCCCATTGATTACATGCGGGAAGCCATTGTGATGTCCACGGAGACCACGTTGGGTTCGGAGCGCAACTTGTTGCGACCGGAACCCGGGAGTTGCCGTTTCATCAAGCTGGAGACGCCCATTTTGGACAATGATCAATTGGCGCAGATCAAGAATCTCAACAGCCACGGCTTCAAGGCAGCGGTGTTGCCGATCCTTTTCCCGGTGGCGGAAAACGGTGCCGGCATGGAGCGGGCGATTGCCGAGTTATGTCGTCGGGCGGACAAGGCGATCAAGGATGGCGCGAATGTGCTGATTCTGTCGGATCGCGGAACGGACTGCAAACTGGCTCCCGTGCCGGCGTTGCTGGCGGTATCCGGCCTGCACCATTACCTGATCCGCGAGGGATTGCGGACGCGCGCGAGTTTGATCCTGGAATCAGGCGAACCCCGCGAGGTGCATCATTTCGCTCTGCTGGTTGGCTATGGCATCAGCGCGGTGAATCCGTACCTGGCCTTCGAGACGCTGGACGATATGATCCGCGACGGGTTGCTGGTCGGCGACCGTGAACACGCGATCAAAAATTACATCAAGGCACTGGTCAAAGGCATGTTGAAGGTGATCTCGAAGATGGGTATTTCCACGATTCAGAGTTACCG
This sequence comes from Verrucomicrobiota bacterium, assembly GCA_037139415.1. Lineage (NCBI taxonomy): Bacteria > Pseudomonadati > Verrucomicrobiota > Verrucomicrobiota bacterium. The sequence continues at coordinate 16,094 of JBAXGN010000113.1, forward strand.
TGGGGCGCAAATTTTCGAGGCGATCGGACTGAATCAGGACTTGGTGAACAAATATTTTACTTGGACGCCCTCGCGCATTGAAGGCATTGGCATTCACGAGATTGCCGAAGAAGTCCGGCAGCGCCATGAGCGGGCGTTCCCGCCCATTCCGGTGGAGACCCAGACCTTGGATTCCGGCGGGCAGTACCAATGGCGGAGCGAGGGGGAATATCACCTTTTCAATCCGGTCACGATCCATAAATTGCAGCAAGCCGCGCGCAATAACAACTTTGACATGTTCAAGGAGTATAGTGCGGCGGTCAATAACCAGGCCAAGCACCTGTGTACCTTGCGCGGTTTGTTTGGGTTCAAATTTGCGCCGAACATTGTGCCGCTCTCCGAGGTGGAATCCGTGGAGTCCATCATGAAGCGGTTTAAAACCGGTGCAATGTCGTATGGGTCTATTAGCAAAGAGGCCCATGAGGCGTTGGCGATTGCGATGAACCGTATTGGTGGCAAGAGTAATACCGGTGAAGGCGGCGAAGATCCGGCGCGCTATGTGCCGCTGCCCAATGGCGATTCGCTTAACAGCGCCATCAAGCAGGTGGCCTCGGGACGCTTTGGGGTGACGAGCCTTTATCTGGTCAATGCCAAGGAACTTCAAATCAAGATGGCGCAAGGGGCCAAGCCGGGTGAAGGCGGGCAGTTGCCGGGAACCAAGGTTTATCCGTGGATTGCCAAGACGCGCCATGCTACGCCGGGGGTGGGATTGATTTCTCCGCCACCGCACCATGATATTTATTCCATCGAGGACCTGGCGCAATTAATTCATGACCTGAAGAACGCCAATCATCACGCCCGGATCAGCGTGAAACTGGTGGCGGAAGTGGGCGTGGGCACTGTGGCGGCGGGCGTCGCCAAGGCGCATGCCGACGTGGTGCTGATCAGCGGTCATGACGGCGGTACCGGCGCTTCGCCGTTGACCTCCATCAAACATACCGGCGGGCCTTGGGAGCTGGGGTTGGCGGAAACCCACCAAACGCTGGTGCTGAACGGGCTGCGCAGCCGTATCGCCGTGGAAGTGGACGGCCAATTGAAAACCGGGCGCGATGTGGTCATCGGGGCGCTGCTCGGCGCTGAAGAGTTTGGTTTTGCCACCGCGCCGTTGGTGACGCTGGGCTGCATCATGATGCGCGTCTGCCATAGCAACACCTGCCCGGTGGGCGTGGCCACGCAGGACCCGCGTCTGCGTAAAAACTTCTCCGGCAAACCGGAGTACGCGATCAACTTCATGCGTTTTATCGCCATGGAAGTACGCGAACTCATGGCACAATTGGGCTTCCGCACCTTCGAGGAAATGGTGGGGCGAACCGACCGTCTGGAAATGACGCGGGCCGTGGATCATTGGAAAGCCAAAGGGTTGGATTTTTCCAAAATGCTCTATCAGCCCGTGACGATCCGCGACACGGATCGTTTCTGTAATCAATCTCAGAATCATGGTCTGGAGCAGGCCATGGACCAACAAATGTTGCTCCGCTTGTGCGAACCGGCACTGGCGCGCGGCGAGCCGGTGCGTGCCGTGGTGCCGATCAAGAATTCAAACCGGGTGGTGGGCACCATGTTGGGCAGTGAAGTCACCCGGCGTTATGGCGTCGAAGGGCTACCGGCGGATACCATTCGCCTTCACTTCAAAGGCTCGGCGGGCCAGAGCTTCGGGGCGTTCATGCCGTCCGGCATCACATTTGAACTGGAAGGCGATGCCAACGATTACATCGGCAAGGGACTCTCGGGGGCCAGGGTGGTGGTGTATCCGCCTAAAGGCTCGACGTTCCGTTCCAATGAAAACATCATCGTTGGCAATGTGGCGCTCTATGGTGCCACGCTCGGAGACGCCTATTTCAGCGGCGTGGCAGGCGAACGCTTTTGTGTGCGTAACTCGGGCGCCAACGCCGTCGTCGAAGGCATTGGCGATCACGGCTGTGAGTACATGACGGGCGGCACGGTGGTGATCCTTGGGCCGACCGGACGCAATTTTGCGGCTGGCATGTCCGGCGGTGTGGCATACGTGCTGGATGAAGCCGGCGATTTTGCGGTGCGCTGCAACAAGGAAATGGTTTCTTTGGACCCGTTGAGCGCGCTGGAGGATGTGGCGGAAGTGCGGCGGCTGATCGAAAATCACGCCCGCTTGACTCGCAGCCAGAAGGCCGGTGAGGTGTTGGCCAACTGGGACGTCTGCCAGAGCAAGTTCGTGAAAGTCCTGCCGAAGGACTACGCGCGCGTTCTGAAAGCGTTGGCGAAAGTCAAGGAATCCGGTCTGACCGGCGACGAAGCCGTCATGGCCGCATTTGAGGAAAACATTCGCGACACGTCCCGGATCGGCGGCGGATGAGCAAACCCGTTTAACAACCTTTTAACCGATTGTCATAGAACATGGGCAAACCTACTGGATTTTTGGAGTTTACACGCGAACTGCCGGCGGAAATCGCGCCGCTGGACCGCATTCGCAACTGGGATGAGTTTCATCTCCCGTTTGAGGAAAAGAAACTGCGGGCGCAAGGAGCGCGCTGTATGGATTGCGGCACGCCGTATTGCCACACCGGCATGATGCTGGCGGGCATGGCCTCCGGCTGTCCCATCAATAACCTTATTCCCGAGTGGAACGACTTGGTCTTTCGCGGATTGTGGCGCGAGGCGCTGCTGCGCCTGCACAAGACCAACAACTTCCCCGAGTTCACCGGCCGGGTATGCCCGGCCCCGTGTGAAGGGGCGTGCGTGCTGGGCATCATCCAGCCGCCGGTAACCATCAAGAGCATCGAATGCGCCATCATTGACAAGGGGTTCGACGAGCAGTGGGTGGTGGCGGAACCGCCCAAAAAGCGGACCGGCAAAAAAGTGGCGGTGGTGGGTTCCGGCCCGGCTGGGCTGGCGTGCGCGGCGCAATTAAACAAGGTGGGCCATCTGGTCACCGTCTTTGAGCGCGCCGACCGTGTTGGCGGACTGCTGATGTACGGCATCCCCAACATGAAGCTCGATAAAACAGTGGTGCAGCGCCGCGTGGACTTGATGAGCCAGGAAGGCATCACCTTTGTGACCAATACCGAGGTCGGCAAGCAATTCCCCACGGATCGTCTGCTCAAAGAGTTTGACGCGGTGGTCTTGTGCGGCGGGGCCACCAAACCGCGCGATCTCTCTATCGAAGGCAGAACCCTCAAAGGCGTGCATTACGCCATGGAATTTTTGACCGCCAACACCCGGAGTCTGCTGGATTCCAAGCTCGCCAACGGCAATTACATTTCCGCCAAGGGCAAGGATGTGGTGGTGATCGGCGGCGGTGACACTGGCACCGACTGCGTGGGCACCTCGATTCGTCATGGCTGCAAGAGCGTGATTCAACTGGAAATTTTACCCAAGCCCGTGGAACAACGCCCTGCCGATAATCCCTGGCCGCAATGGCCGCGCACGTTCAAAGTGGATTACGGCCAGGAAGAGGCGGCCGCGTTGGCGGGGGAAGATCCGCGCAAGTATCGCATCACCGCCACCAAGTTTCTGGCGGATGATCAAGGCCAGGTGCGCGGCGTGCGCACGGTGTTGGTGGACTGGAAAAAGGACGAGCAGGGGCGCATGATTCCCCAACCGATTCCCGGCACGGAACACACGCATTCCGCGCAATTGGTGTTGCTCGCCATGGGTTTTCTGGGGCCGGAAGAAATGTTGCTGGACTTCCTTGGCATCGAGCGCGACCCGCGCTCCAACGTCAAGGCCGAACACGGCAAGTTTGCCACCAATATCAAAGGTGTATTTGCCGCCGGCGATATGCGCCGTGGCCAGAGCCTGGTCGTGTGGGCGATCAACGAGGGACGCGGTGCGGCGCGCGAATGCGACCGCTACCTGATGGGGCACTCGGACCTGCCGTAAGGGCTCAGCCCGAAAAATCCGAAAATCAGTTTCTTCAGGCTGATCAGTACTGAGGCACTCGCATCTTAAATGATGGTGCCGTGAGGAATCACCGCATTCTTCGGAATGATGACGATGCCATCGCGGATGTAATATAACGGATGATCCACTTTATCCGGCTTGCCAGAGGGTGAAATTACCACGTTATCACCGATCCGCGCGTTTTTATCAATGATCGTGTTCTCAATGCGTGAGTTCTGTCCCACGCCGATGCGCGGACGTCCGGTGGATTCGTTGGCCAGGATGGATTCGGCGGATTCATAATAATCCGAGCCCATGTAAATCGTCCGGTGCAAATAGCTGCCGGAGCCGACGGTGCCACGCAGACCGATGATGGAGTAGGCGATGGCAGCGCGGTTGATGATACAGCCGTCGGAAATGATGGCATGATCAATGGATGCCCCGTTGATTTTCGAGGGCGGCAGGAAGCGCGGACGGGTGAAAATCGGCGACAACATGTCAAAGAAATTGAAGCGCGGCAGTTCGGCGCAGCAGTCCAGATTGGACTCGAAGAAACTGCGAATGGTGCCGATGTCTTCCCAGTATCCTTGAAATACGTGCGAGAATACTGATTGAGAGGAAATGGCGCTGGGAATGATGTGCTTGCCAAAGTCGGTGTCATTATTCTTGGTCAGGACATCAATGAGCAATTGGCGGTTGAAAACGTAAATACCCATGGAGGCGAGGAATAATTCCTCCTGACTTTCAATGCCCAGGCTGCCATAGGAGGCGGGGTCCACGTGCAGCGCGTCCAGCGCTTCTGGTTCCTTTGGTTTCTCGACAAATTTGGTGATCCGGCGATCCTTGTCAATCTGCATGATGCCCAAGGAACTGGCTTCGTGGCGGCGCACCGGGATGGTGGCGATGGTTAGCGCGGCGCCGGATTGCACATGCTGATTGATGATATGCCGGAAATCCATGCGGTACAATTGGTCACCGCTCAGGATCAGCATGTACTCAAAATTATTATTCAGGAAGTGAATCAGGTTTTTGCGCACGGCATCAGCGGTACCCTGATACCACGATGTGCTGGAAAAGGTCTGCTCCGCTGCGAGAATTTCCACGAAACCTCCGGAAAAATGGTCAAACTTGTAACTCTGGGAAATATGACGGTGGAGCGAGGCGGAGTTGAACTGGGTGAGCAGATAGACGTGTTTCAACCCGGAATTGATACAGTTCGAGATAGGGATGTCCACCAGCCGGTATTTGCCACCCAGCGGCACAGCCGGCTTGGAACGTTCGCGGGTTAGTGGAAATAAACGGGTACCCTGGCCGCCACCCATGACGACCGACAAGACTTTATCCGTGTTAAAAATAATACGCTCAGTGCTCTGTGACATAACTAAATCCTTTCGTATGGATCAATGCCGCTCAATACATACCCTATTTCTGGCTCATAAGGCAAGGCGAATAGTCTTGATCATAAGTATTTGAATGAAAAGACATTATAACCAGATAAATGGGCTGTTAGGCACGCTGGGTTAAAATTACGCTTCGGTTTTCGGATGTAACCGGGTGGCAAGGAACCCCGGAAACAACGAACGTTTTAAACGATTGACCACTTTTCCATTGTCTCTCCAGCGACAGCTCGTACCATGTCCGTATGTCTGCGCTGGAAACAAGTGCTGAACCGGCAGTCACCCGGGAACAATTGATCGGGTTGGCTCGCCAGATCGTGCGCGAAGCCCGCTTTTGGGCGGTGACCTTGTCGGCCCATGCGCCGGTGGAAAGTCCGGCCATCCGGCACAAGGTGTTTGTCGAGGTGCTGGCCTTTTCCACGCGATTGGTGGAACTCAAATTCCAAGCGGGCGACGTGCGTTGCGAGGTCTCGTATGCCGCATTACTTAAGGATATTCAGCAGGCGCATGCCCAAGCCCGGATTCAGCGTGCGCTGATTGCGCCGGATGCCGCTATCAAAGAGTCCCTGGCTTCAGTGGATGAGGAAGCAATGCCCGCGGAAGAGTATCAGGCAACTGTGTATTCCATTTCCCGAAAGGAAGAGTGCCCGTTCACGGATGAAATGTTCGAGGAGTTTTGCCGCGCCACCGGGCTGGAATCGCGGTCTTTGGTTGGCAGTGGCGCCAATCTGGCGACCGTGGTGTTTTATTTTGTCATCTTTGGCCTGCTGGGTTTTGGTGAGGGCGCGACGCGGGGTGAACGCAACCGGGTGCTCAAAGACACGCGCCTGTGCCAGCAACGGCTGGGGATAATGATTGAGCAATTCCTGGCAAACCCGGAAGGTTTCAACTCGCTGCTGGCTGAAATTCGTCAGTTATCCCGGCATACTTTCGGCAGTTTACCGGACCCGATGTTCGTCCGGTTGCTTACCGGGAAAGGCCAATAACCATGCCCAGCCACCGCTTTAACACCAATGATTGGCGCCGCCGTTGTTACAGTTTGGGTGCCCCGGTGTATGATTTACTGGTGCGCGGGTTTCGTCCCTGGCGTCGGCGTTCGCTGGAACTGCTGGCGTTACAGCCAGGTGAGAAGGTTCTGCTGATCGGCGCGGGTACGGGTGAAGATTTGGAATTCCTGCCGTCGGGTGTGCGGGTGACCGCGATTGATCTCACGCCGGCCATGCTTGACCGGCTTAAAAAACGCGCTGTCCGGCTGAATCTGCAAGTGGATGCCCGCGTCATGGATGGGCATCAGCTCGCGTTTCCCGATGCCACATTTGACGTCGTGATCCTGCATTTGATTCTCGCGGTCATACCGGACCCGGTGCGGTGTGCGCGCGAGGCGGCACGGGTATTGCGCCCGGGCGGGCGGGTAACCATCCTGGACAAGTTTCTACCCGATGGCAGGCCGCTGCCACTGGCGATTCGCCTGCTGGCCCCTGTGATTGGATTTTTCGGTACGGAGATCAACCGTCAACTCGGCCCTATCCTTGCGGGAACCGATCTGGATATCACGCGCCAGGAACCTTTGGGAATGCGCGGCTTTTTCAAAATCGTGCTGGCACGAAAGCCGAGCGCGCCGTAGCTGTCGAGCGGTGGGAGACGAATTTTGGGTTGAATATTCGCCGTGTTACCTTGGAAAATACCTGGCTATTCCTTCTGTCAGCATCAAGGCATTCTCCATGAGTTTCTCACGGTTTCTTATTCTTGTTCGAACTATCCCCAGGCGGCGTGTGGGAGGTTGCGGATGCATCCGGACGTGAAGCTGGAATCACTGGAGACGGCGTGGTTAACACTGTGCGCGGTTGGTAACTGAACGTAGGGCGACTCACTTCCATGGGACGCGAGGGGGGCGGGGCGGAGAGGGTGGTTGTGATCGGCGCTTTAAACGTGAGGGCGGGCGGGGTGTTATTGACGTTACCCCGGGAGGGCTGGTTTATCGCGCTGAAGGTGTTCACTGGCAGGGTGGGGCCTTGCGCCACAACACGGGTTTCTAGCGCTGGTTTTACTGGCGTGGGAGCGGGTGTTTGAGAATCGCGATTCAGGCGCGGCATAACCGGTGTTGCCGTCGGTTGCGATGGTGGCGCCACCGGCGTCGTATGGGTATTTTGGTTTACCTGAGTTTTTTCCGGAGTTGCGTTGTGTTTCGGTGTTATGATTGCCGGATTTGGACGAATGATGTCTGGCCGTGGACCAGGAGAGGGCATGATTTCCACCGGTCTGGTGGCGACAGGCGCCGGCACGATTGGGCGCGGAGTTTGGGAGGGCATGGTAACGATTGGCGGCACCGGAAGACTGGGCGGTTTGATTACGTCACGGGTGATGGGGGTGTTATGGGGGACAACTCCCATGGTTGGTGTGGAGTCGGCCAATACTTTCCGGAAAAGGACCTGGTTATTTCCCTGTTGCTCCAAGTGATCGGTGCGGGATTTTGCGGCGGAACCGGTGGGTAGATCGCGTACCGGAATTTGCGGCACCGGGGTCCGGCTGGCGGCAGCGACGGTATCCCGGCTGATGCCATAATTGACGATGATGTTATTTTGGTTTGGAACGTAATTATTCAACACCCGGGTCTGTTCATGGACGGCACGAACCTGGGTGGTTGGCACGGTAAAATTATGCACGGCGGGATCGTTGAAGCGTGACACCGGCACATACGTGTAGTGTTTGGCTTCCAATTCGAAGTCGTAATTCACTCCGACTTTCCGCCCGTGGTGCGTAAAACCGGTATTAACGGAAAAGTACGCGCCGGGCGGCAAGGGTGCCCAGCCACAGTAATCATGTGAGTAACGCCAGCTTACCCAAGCGGGAGCCCAAGTAGTGTCTGGCACCCAGAGCCACCCGCGCACCGAATGATGCTGCCAGCGCCCATAATGGAAGGCGGCCCAGCCCCAAGGATACTCGGATTGCCAATACCAGCCGTAATCGGTGTAGAGCCAGCGTCCACCTTGGCTATAGGGACGCCAACCTGGAGTGCTGTTAACGATTGCTGGTTGCCAGCAATACCCATAATCACCGACGTTGATCCAACTTCCGTAAGGTGAAAGCGAGGAGTAAAAGGTATTATTGACCACCACTGGCTGCGCCGCTGGCGTGTCGGTTACCACCGGAGGCAATGGCGGCGGACTTACCTGTGTTGTGACCGGCAAGGATGGCGTAACCACGGTTACCGGTGTCGTGGGAGGTAGCACTGGCGGAGGTGGGCTGGTCGTGACGGCAGTTGTTGGGGGGGCTGGTTCGGTTCGGGCCGTCATCGGCGGCTCTCCCATTTTGGCCTCTTTGCGGAGCATGGCGGAGACAATCTGGGGCGACATTCCCAAATCGTTTAAATATACGATATGATCCGCCGTGAGCGGGAACGTGTACGCGGAATGCTCGATAAAAGCCAGCACCACATCTTCGCCCACCCCTGCATTGGAAAGCTTGATGACTTCCACCACCCCTGTGGGAAAGTTCATGACTGCGGGATCAAAGAACTTTTTCGGTGGTGGTGTGACCACTTTGGCTGCCTCGATGGGGGGGGCGGCGGTAACCACGACCACGGTTGGTGGTGGAGTTGTGTTTTTTTCCACACGGCTGGTTTGTTCGTTGGACGGCCTACATGCCACCAACCAGGTCAGGCAGATTCCCAACCCTGCTCCGATGACTCCCCGACGAAAGCTTGTTTTCATAATATTAGGGCAGTGAAATCACCGCCATTAACTCTGCGATAAACATACATTCTGTAATACCCGTTGTCACGCATACCCGTTGTCACGCCCTACCGATTTCCGGCACATCGCAGGCCAATGCCGTCCAACCGCGTGTCCATTGGACTCAATCAGGCGGAAGGCTATTCATTTGGCAAGTCCAAGCACGCGGCAGTGTGCCTGCGTTAATACCGGATAACCCAGCCAGTCCGGCGACAGGTGATGCGGTGGCTTTGCCGCAATAACCATGAACGCATGAACAGTGCGCAAAGCCAATTCTATCAATTTATCCCACCGCAATGGGCAGGATGCTGCTGCTGCTCACCGTAGCCGGGCAATCCCCCAGGCGGTTGCATCCAAGGACGGGTCATTGGCCTAGATAAATCCAAAACTTAGCCAGGTAACGTGAAAACTCAGCTAAATTTTTGAAAATCCAAGCCTCATTTAGAAACCGGCAAACCCCTAAACGGGCCGATGGGCAAACTTTAACGGAGGGGCGTTAAAGTAACTTGCGAGGTCGCCCTGGATGATCTTGACGCGCTTCCCGGAAAATCACCCTTGATTCCCCAACCGGTGCGGGCGTAGGGTCGTCCACATGCATCGTGAGCCAAAAGCAACGCTTCTTTACTGCAACACTACCAATGAAGGCGTGAATGGTACTTCAAACCCATTTCTTACCAGTTTTAGACATCGAGCTACGAAATCGCGTCTTTTAATCGCAGCCGTTGTTTTGTTCCTTGTTGTGATCACTTTGGTGCGCCAAGCAAGTCCGGTGCATCTAACTGAATGAAATGAATCAGTCATG
>JBAXGN010000114.1 GCA_037139415.1 Verrucomicrobiota bacterium
ATGAGAAATCATCGTTACTATCCCCGCGCCACACCCGCCCAGGTGCTTTGGCTGAAAAACTTTGCCGAGAAATTGCCCGCGTTGGCCGCCCAACTGGGCCTCACGGAAAGCCAGGTGGCCGCCGCGCTGGCCGATTGCGGCTTCATGATTTACCTCCTCAGCCCATGGATCAACGGCATCCGCACCCATGGGAAGGCGGCCACGGTCACTCTGGACTACGCCGGTTATGGCCAAGGAGCCAATCCGGTCGCCCTGCCCGTCCTCACCGTGCCGGAACTGCCCAAGGACGTCACGCCGGTGCGCCCCGGCGCGTTGAACCGGATTATCGCCCTGGTGCGCAAGCTCAAGCTGGCGAAGACCTACACGAAAACCATCGGGCTGGATTTGGGCGTGGAGACGCCGGGGAATTTTGCCGCGCATCCGACCCCCACCCTGAAGCTGACGCTGGTGGATGGAGCCAAAAACCAAATCCCCGCCTCGCGTTCCTCAAATTTGGCCATTACGGGGTGCTGATCGAACGGTGTTTTCCCCGGCTCAGCCCACGTTAATGGTGACGGGCTTGCTCCATTGGCCGACTTGCTGGTCTTTGGCCATGTACACGGCACGGTAGGTCCACTTGGCGGGGGCGCTGGGGAACGGCGTGGTGTCCAGGAAACCGGCGGTGTTGTCCATCGTCAGCAGGAGTTCGCCTTTGCCGTCGCCACGGTCCACGCGGATTTCGCATTGGTCCAGGTACGCGGCGAAGTCGCCAAAGTGCCAGTCAATTTTCACGCCAGTTCCAGTTCTGCATGGCGCCGCACACAGGGAATTACGCCGCTGGTCAGGTCCTGATATAGGTCGGTCAGGTTTTCCTTTAATTCGGCAAGGGTATTGCCTTGGGTCAGATAATCCGGGTATTCATCCAGATGCCCCAGCCAAATCTCGCCATCCTGCCAGTATGTAAAGCCGGGTTTATTCATGTGGGTTAATCCTTGGTCGTGGAATTCAACCTTTCAGGCTGCGGTTGCGCGCTTCATGGAGCAGCGGTGCCCTATCCCGCCAGGTGGTTGCCCGCTTGTTCGATCCATTCGCGGGTGGGGAGGGCGTAGGGGCGGAACAGTTCCAGGTAGCCTTCCTGTTCGTTGTAGAAGAGGGCGCGATGCAGGCCCAGGGTGCTGGCCTTCGGGTTGTCAATCAGGCTGGCGGAATCGTTCGCGCTCATCTGGAAGAGCACGCGCATTTCAAATTCGCCCATGGCCTTGCGGCCCAGGAAACGGTTGGCGTTGTTGTAGGTGTCGCAGGTGGCGATGACGTGCAAGCCCAGGCTGGCGCCCTCGTTGAGCAGCGCGGTGAGTTGCGCGGCCGGGTTCGCGGAGCCGTCGCCGCCCGAGGAAAAGCTGTATTCATCTTCCTGGCGGAGTTTCTTGAAGTTCTGCAATCCGTGGATGATGAGGAAGGTCGGGATGCCCGGTGCGGATTGGGTTTCGTCGGCCCGGCTCTTCAGGTCGTTGGTCAGCCCTTCCATCACGGCGGGCAGGTCGTTGTTCTTCGCCACGGTGACGCCGTGCGGGATCGCCCGGATGATGCGGTCCAGATGCTCGCGTTGCGGGGTCTCGGGCTGGGTGCTATCCACCAGGATCAGTTTCACGCCGCCGACGGGATATTGCGCGGCGAGCGCCACCAGGGCCAGCGACACAATCGCCAGCACGGCTTCGTCCCGTTGGCCCACCATGATGAGATGGTTGCCGCTTTGCCGTTGGAACACGACTTCGGTGGGGCCTTTGATGCTGTTCGGAGCGCCCAGCCAGATGCGCGGGGCGCTGGGGGCGGTGCGTTTGCCGCTTGCGAGCAGGGTGCGCAGCAATTGGTTCTCGCGAATGTCCGAGGGGGCGTTGCCTTCAAACACCAGCGGGCCGGGGTAGGGCAGGCCTTTCTGATCCGCGAGCCGCCGCGCGGTTTCCAGGTAACCCTGGCGCACTTCATCCGGCAGCCAGACGGTTTGGAACGGGCTGTTGCCTTCGACGGTGCCGGCGGTGTCGTTGTAGATGCCTTCGCCGGGGCGCGAGAGCAGGCGCGGGGCGGGATTCGTGTCATCCATGATCAGGTAGGCGTCGGCCTCGTTGCATTGGAGCGCAATGCGTATGACCATTTGCCCCATCGTGGTCCGGGCCAGGGTGTACGCGCCGCCCAGGGTTTGGGAACCGAGAATCACGTGAATGCCAAACGCGCGGCCCTGCCGCACAATGCGGTCCATGAGCACGGCGGCATCCTGGGAGACGCGGTCGTCTTCCACGAAAAATTCCTGAAATTCGTCAATGAGCAATAGCGAACGCGGAATAGGTTCGGTGCCGCCCATGCGTTTGTACCCGGCGATGTCCTGCACGCCGAGTTTGCGGAACATGTCGCCGCGGCGTTTCAATTCGTCATCCACGCGTTGGAGCACGCTCAGCCCGAATTCGCGATCGCTCTCGATGGCCACGACGCGGGCATGGGGCAGCCGCGCGGTGGCGTAGCATTTGAACTCGACGCCCTTCTTGAAGTCCACGAGGTAGAACTCGACCTGCTCGGGGCTGCACCACATCGCCAGGTTGGTGATCATCACGTGGAACAGCGTGGATTTGCCGGAACCGGTCTTGCCCGCGATGAGCGCGTGCTGGCGCGTGCCCTTGCCGATGGCGAGATATTGCAGCTTGGTGGCCCCCGTGCGCCCGATGGGCACGCGGAGTTCCGAGGTGGTATCGCCGGACCACACCTCCGCCTCGGTGGGCGGCGCCACATGCGCGAACGGCACCTCGACGCGGTTGCTGCCTTTGCTGGCCTTGCCGGCGCGGTGCATGAACTCGGTGGCAAAATCCGGGTCGGGCGGCGCGTCCAGAACCAGCCGCGCGCCCTGAATAAACTGGCCGGACAACATGAGATCCTGGCCGGTGGAGGTGATGGCAATACTGTTTCTCCGCAACTCCTTGGGCACAAGGTCCTGGGGGAGCAGGTGGCGATGATCCCAATGCACCAGGGTGAACACGCCGCAGCGGGCACCGCTGGCGGCAATGTGCAGGAGGCGGCGGATGGCAGTCTCGCTGAAGTTCATGGGGAAATCGGCGATGACCAGGAAATGATACTTCTCCGCGATGTTGCCCGCCTGCTCGTTGTACTCGACGATGGTGGGGTACTCGCTGCGCAGATACATCTGAATCACCTTCTCCATGTGCTCGTTCAGGAAGGCGAGTTGCTCCTCGATCTGGCTGGCCTGGGTCCAGATGCGGCTGTTAATCAGGTGCTCCTCGTAATCGGCCAGGTGCATGACGCCGGCAAAATTCTGCCCCAGCTTCACCGGATCAATGATGGTGAAGCTCAACCGTCCGGGCGGGGTGGTAGCCAGCAGCCGCAGGATAATGTTATTCAGCGCCCCGGAGACCTCCTCGCTGCCGCCGTCCGTCGTTTCCAGCAGCAAGGAACCGTGGAGCGGGTATTCCAAGAGGAGCGGCAGCGAGAACTTGTCGGGCCCGGGCAGCGCCAACCGCTGGTCCTTGGGGAGAGTGCCAGCCAGCTTCTCCACCTCCACCTCCAGCCGGGCAAAGCGCAGGTTGTTTTTAAAGTCCTGCGGCGGCGCCCAGTTTTCCCATAATGCCGGTAGCCACTCGGGAAACTCGGCGGCAGCGGCTTCCTGAACGGCTCGGGCGGCAGCAAAGATGGGTTGCAAGGCGGCGCGCCATTCCGTTACCACCTTGTCCCACTGCGCCTGCAAATCCGCCCCGGCCTTGGCCAGCTTCGCTTGGTGGCTTTCGGTCAATTGTTGTTTGCGCGCTTCCGCTTGCTGCCGCAAACGGTCCAGGCTGGCTTCCAGTTCCTGCTCGACCACCAGTAACTTTTGCTGGTACTGATGTTCATTGGTTTGAGCCAAGCGAAACGCCTTATCCTCAAGGTGGCGCGGGGTGGCGTGCCGCATGGCGGCGGCCTCTTCCAGGGCGGCATTCCATTCGTTATTGATTTGCTCGGTGCGCTCCTTGCAAACCCGCTCAATGCGGGCCAGTTCCCGTTGGTACCGGGCGGCGGATTTTTCCAGGCAGATATTGTGCAACCGGCGCGCCTGTTCCAGCGCCCCGGCAATGGTAATCGCCAACGGACGTCCCTGCCGCAGACCATACATGAAAGCCGTGACCAAACCCGCCACCAGCACCAGCGCCGATAAGCCGGCGTCCTGGAAAGAAACCGTTTGGATTCCAAAATGCCGCAACGCCGGCACCAAGGCGGCATGGCTGACCAGCGTCAGCATGATCAGCAGCCAGAGCGGCAGGTAACGGAAAAGGAGCGGAAAAAGAAATTTCTGGAACCGCTGCAACTCCTCATTGGTTTTGGCAAACAGTTCATACAGCGCCATGAGCAATTGGTGCTCGGTAAGCGACATATCCGGCTCGGGAATAGTGGCCGGTTTGGTGAGCAAATCACTGAACTTGCCATAGCCGCGAAACGCCTGACTGGCAATTTCCTCAATGGACACATAGGCCGCCCGGGTTTCGCCCAGTTGCCGCTGGAACTCCGCCAGATTGGTCTCATTGCGGGCCAAATCCGACTCCCGGATGCGGCTGGTTTCAATCAGATTGCGCTGGGCTTCGTACTTACGTCCACCTTCCGTGCGGTCAATTTCTTCCAACGCCCGCTTGAGGCTCGATTTGCGGGCTTTGCCCAGCCAGGATTCCCGCCGCGCGTACTTGGCCTTGAGAACGTCTGTCTTGGCGCGAGCATCGGCCTCAACGTCGCTGACTCGGACGGCCAATGCAACGTCTTCCTGCGCCAGTGCCTCCTGATGCAACTTGACTTGCGCGTTCGTCCGCCCCCGGAAATCCAGGTTTAACTTCTCTTCGCGAGCGGCAAAGTCCCGCACCACCGTCTTCAAACGGTCCAGAAGTTCGAGGCTGGCTTGTACGTCCAGGTATTTACTCACAATCTCTCCTGATTTTAAGCACGAGCTTATCCAGTTCCTCGATCACCGTAATGGCCTTGTCCACGCCGGAAACCAGCTCTTCCATGTATTCATGCTCGAACTCGGTGCTCTTGGCGTCCTGCCAGGTTTCGCGAGTCTGTTGCCACTTCATCACCAATTCCTTGGTGATGGCGGATAGCTTGGATTTGTTACCCGCCATGCTCATACAGCGGCTCCTGGTTCACCGGTGGCGGGTGGGGTGGGCGATTCCGTTTCCGCCGCCGGTTTGGTTTCGGTGGGAGTGGCGGGAGCATCCATGGCGGGCGGCGCCATATCGGTATAATCGCTCAACGTCTTAATGACCTGGGCCAGGTGCGTGACGGCTTTGGCCATGTCAATGGCCAGGAAGTGTCGCAATTGTTCGAGTTGCTTGGCCAGCGGTTCCACCCGGCTGCCAAAATCACGATCCCACCGCTTCACCTGCTTCAACTTTTCCTCCGCTTGAACCAGCGCGCGCTTGGCATGATGCACCGCCATCTGTTCTGCGGCGGTCACCGAGCGCAATTTGGCGATGCTGGCGCTGAACAAGGCCTGCTGCGCCTCCTCCAGTTCGATATTCTTCCGGCGCACCACATGCTCCCAGTGCAGCCGCTGCTCGCCTTGCAGCCAAACCCGGGTGCGCAAGACATCATCGGCAACCTCATCCAGCGCGGGACGCGCCTTGGTCAAAAAGACAATCAGGCTGGACCTGAAGTCCTCAATGGCTTCGATGGAAGTGACGCGGGCGCGATCAGACATGGGGATGAATTGGGTTAACGCTGGCCAAGGTATTCCTCGATACGCTGCGCTTTGCGCAGGAGGTACGGGGTATGCTGGCCGGAAATCTCGACGAATTTCCGCAGCGCCTTCATGGTCTGCTTGAATTCCTCGGCGAATTTCGTGTGCTCCTGATCCTGCCAGGTATCGCCCAGCGCCGAAAAACGGGCGTGCAGCGATGCCATACGGTTTTGAAGATCGGTATTAAACCGCTGCAGCTCCTCGGCGAAGCGCCGCACCTCTTCCGGATCCATGATTGCCTGGCCCATCGTATTGCCTTTCGTTAAAGTTGCTGGTTTTCCAGCCGGTCATCCGCGCTATCCTTGCCGGGATAGTGCCATGACTGGCCAATTCCGTTCGCATAAAACGGCTCTCAATGCGCTGGGCCAAAGCATGTCCCCATACCGCGCAAAGTCAAACCGAAAACCATGCGTCGCAAGGCAGAATGCCGCTTTCCGAGGTTCCCCGCTGAAGCAAGCGCACCACCAGCACTTTGGATTATCAGGTTTACGGAAGCAGTTGGATGCAGAAAAATCTACTCTGATTCGTCATGCGCATCGAAATGTTGGTCTGGACGGGTGCGTTGGTGATGATCGAGTTGGTAAACCAGAGCATGAGATTGTACGATTCGAGAATGACATAGCTGCGTCCGCTGACCATGCCCACAGTGGCGCTCAAGACCCCATTGGTGGGCGGGTTGGGCGGGTATAATTTGGGTACACCCGCCGCCAGCAACGTGGCCACGGAATTGGTGGTGACACCCAGAATATTGCTCATCACCACGCTGTAATTGCCGTTATGCGTCAACTGGGCGTTGGTGATCGTCATGGAACTGTTGGTGCGCCCGGTCAGCAGCGTGCCGTTGAAAAGCCATTGATAGGTGATGGGCCCGGTACCGTCGGCGGTCGCCGTCAAGGTAACATTGCTGCTCAGCGCGGCATGGGTGGTGACTGGCGGCACCACAATTCGGGGCAGGCAGTCTGGCGGGCCAACCCGTGGTTCCGCAGTGAACCAATTGGTGGAGTCGTTCGAGTAACCGGTCAGACTAAGGCGATGGAGTGAATATCCACCGCCATCCGCACGATTGGTAGGCCAAGGCAGGGAATCCAGATACTTTATCTTTTCAACCATCACGAATGGTGAATATCCCGCATCCGGATGGGGATACGTTTGAGTTGGGTCGGGTTTGTATAATTCGATGGTGGCCATACTGTTAGCCAGCTTGCCTTTGTACTGGCCATAGATGGGGATGTTGGTTGAAAGGTTGTACTTGGTACGGAATGCCGCCAGTTGGGTGGTATTGGTCACCGGGTCAAAGTTGACCACGATGACACTGCTGGTCGCCATAACCACTGCTCCACAAGGAAAAGCATAGGTGACGGCATTGCTAATCAGCCAACTATTGGTGACAGTAAAGGTGGTCCCATTGTTATTGGTTTGGAAGGAATCCACTTCGTACAAAGGCACATTCGTCATGGTGATATTTCGCAGGACAAGGTACTCATCCAGGTCGTTATCCACATAGTTGGTTCCCGACAGAATGTTGGGCGGATGATACATGATTTCGCTGATTACCAACGGGCCAATCTTGGGATAGGCATTCGCCACGCCCAAGCCTTGCACAAAGAGATTCGAGTAATACGGAGTGGCGGGATCGGCAACAGTGATAGTGGAGCCCAGGCAAAGTTTACTCATCGGCATGAAGTCCTTCGCACCGCTGCTTTTTATGTGACGCCCAAACGAAACTCCATTTTCGGAGGAACCGAAATTTTCGTGCAAGATCAACCCGGTCAGGTTGCTTTTGCTATCGGCGGAGAACAGATATACATCATCGCCATGCGCGGCGTTGAAACGGAAACTGGGGGTATTACCGGTGTGATCGGGGTCAAACTGCCATTCATAAAAGACCACATAACCACCTGCGGCGACTACGGTATTGGCAGGGATCCGGAATTTCTTGGGGGTATCTTTCCGGTTGCTCAACCACCAGCCACTGATATTGGTCGCCACGGTGGTGACATTATAAAACTTAACTGCGTCCTGAATGGGAGGGTCGGTATGCGCTAGAAGTTCACTGACAACCAGATTGGTGAAATCCTCAAAATTGCTGGCTCCCGGGGTGGCATTGGTTTTGGTAGCGGTGACGAAAAAGAGGATGTTCGTACCGCCATCGGGCAGGCGACCTTGAGAAACCTCGTTGGTTTGTGGTCCAAAAGTGACGCTGTCAATAAGGGTGGCACGATTTGTGTCGAAAAGCCGGATTGTCGCTCCACTTAAGACCAATTTGAAATCGCATTCATTGGCATCCAGGGTGGTTTTGTAGCCGGTACAATTGAATTGGATATACCCATTTCCATCAATGAATGAACGTGCCGGGATAGCTCGGTTGGTCAAACCGGCAGTTACGGTGAGCACCAGACCATCCAAAGCCACTGGGGCATTGCTGAGGTTGTAAAGTTCCAGCCAGTCATCGCCACCATTGTTAGTGGTTTTAGCCATCCACTCGTTGATCCGCAGGTTTGAAACCGGCGCCAGAGCGGAGACACGATTAAGCGTGCCCGGAGTGGCTGGTCCCACCGTCCAATTATTGCCCCCGTCCGGATAACGTCCAAGGGGGACATCGGGGATTTGGATGCCAAACGTGAGGGAGTCGCGCAATAGGGCGCTGTTGGTGGGGCCCTGGTAGAGATAGATGAGGTCACCTTTGGTTCCCTTCAGCCCAAAGGAACCATGATAGGGAATGTTGGTGTTACCATCCAGCCACACCACGATAAACGATTTACCACCGAGCACAAACCCACTTGGAAGGAAGTAGGTGTTGGTGGCATTATTGTTGGGCGGCACAATGCTGCTGATAAACCAGCCACCAATATTGATCGGACTGGTGGATTTATTGTAAATTTCGACGTAATCGGAATAACTGTTGCCGTTAGCCATCACTTCGTTGAGCACAATGTTAGTCTCAACTTGCGCCTGGGCAATACCGCCCACCATCAGGCATTGAAGAACTGCCATCCACCACCAAGCATGGTTGATTCGCTGGACCACGAAACGCATAATGTTTATACAAACAACTTCACAGATACACAGACATCGCGTGATCTGGCTGTTGTTTCAACGCAACCTACCACAACCTTGGTCGTTATTAAAGCAGAAAAGAAGGCAAAGAAACGGGCCCGTCCCCAGTGGCTACAGTCCTATAATGCCGCCAGGGATTCCGGAAGTTGGCAGACACCCACCCGATGCACTCCGGCTTCCACCCATTCCCGCACCCGATCCAGCGTTACCGTTTGCGCCATTGCTTTAGTGGCAACGTGGTCGCCCACCGCCGCGATGAGGTGTTTGAAGTCGTCCAGGCTTGGTTCGCCCGGCTCGAACCCGGTGCCCGGGCTGATTCCCAAAGCCCCCGCCTCCATCACCAGCTTGACGGCCCGGCTGATTTCCTCCGGCGTCATCCGGCAGATCTCCAATAAAAATTTCACCGGCCGTTCATCCGCCGCCTCCACCACATCGCGCAATTCGCGGAACAGTTGACGATCCGCCCCATCCTTGAGCAGGCCCAGGTTGAAGACCACGTCCAATTCCTGCGCGCCATCATCCACCGCGACTTCCACTTCATAACGTTTGGCGTCGGTGGCCCCGGTGCCAAAGGGGTAGCCAATCAGGGCGGAGACTTTGACGGGCGAATTTTCCAGCCGGGTCCGGGCCAGTTCCACGCGGGAACTGCACACCACCACGGCGGCGGCGGATAACCGCTTGGCCTGCTGGCACAACTGCGCCACGTCCGCACCCGTGGCGTCGCCGCGCACCAGGGTTAATTCCAGGTAACGCGCCAACTCTTGATCGTTCAGGATCGAACTCATACGGGGCGGATAATACTGAATTCCGGTGGCGGGGAAATGAAAAAATGTCCGGGGTCTATCGGCCCAAGGCGACCGCGTAACGTTGGAACCGCGCGCTGTCCTCGGGTTGCGCCAAATGCTGATAAATCAGGTGCAGATTGCTGCAAATCCGGGCGAGCACTTTCCGGGCGGAAACCGGCTGAATGGACTCATCCACCAAACTACGACTGGTAGCATGCAGGAACCGCACGCAATCCGCCTTGGTGGCCAACCGCCCGCGGTTGAACGCATCAATGTAAATCTCGTCCGTGGCCGTTTGATAGCGGCAGATAAAGTGGCCGGGGAGACCAATGCCCACCACGGGCAACTTCAACCGCTGGCACACGAAGAGCAACACCAGGCACAGGCTGATCGGATTGCCAGTGTGCCGGTCCAGCACCTTGTTCAGGTAACTGTTGTTGGGATCGTAATAATTCTCTTCGTTGCCGGTAAACCCCTGCTCCTGAAAAAGATAAAAGGCAATGGCCCCCAAACGTGCGTGCGCCCCGTTCAGACCGATCAAGCGCAACCGCAACTCGGCGGCATAGCCGTCCAGTATCGCCACGTAGCCTTCGGGGTTGATCTCGGGAAAACGGGTGCGCGCCAGCAGCCAGACGGCATCTTCCAGATCAAGGTCCTCCCCCTGCCGCAGGCAAAAAGTGAGAAACTCATTATCCATATCCTGGCATTGCAGGTGATGGAGCATGGCTTTCACCCGTTTGCGAAACAACGGATCACCGCTGAGCAGATGTGGTTTCAACCAGTCCATTACCTCCGGGCCATAGGCGAGCAGCTTATTGCGGATGGTCTCAAAGACGACCGGGTCCTCATCCGCCAATAACCGAATCAGCGCTTGGCGCTGATTCTCCGTTAACCTGGCTGGCGGTGGTGTAGTGACACTCATAGTGCGGCCTGACATTTTTACCTCTAACAGAAATCCTTCCGTTTTTCAAGTTCAGAATTCAATAAACTCAATTCAATTCCTTTAGAAACGGTTTGTCTCGACGCCCGGTTTGGCGTATGATCCCCCGGATGAATATGAAATCCGGTTTTCGCTTTCTTCCGGCGTTGGTGGCTGGCGGTTTGTACCTGTCGGCACCGACCATGATGCCGGCGGAGTGGCCGCGTTTTCTTGGCCCGGCAGCCAATAATATCTCCGGCGAGACGGGGTTGCGTGAAGGCTGGCCGGAGGCCGGACCAAAAATTGTATGGTCGCGCGAGGTGGGCAATGGGTATAGCGCGCCCTCGGTGCGCGGCCAGACACTCGTGCTGCATCACCGCGTGCAACAGGAGGAACTGGTGGAGGCAATGGAGGCCGCGACGGGAAAAATGCTCTGGCGCCACACCAACGTCAGCCGGTATGCCGATCCCTACGGGTATAACAATGGTCCGCGTTGCACTCCGCTATTGACCACCAACCGCTGCTTCACTTTCGGTGCGGAGGGCCGGTTACAGTGCCTTGATCTGGCCGATGGCCGGAGCCTATGGGAACGAGAGACCGGACGGGATTGGACCGTGCCGCCGCCGTTTTTCGGCGTGGGCAGCACCCCGTTTTTGGAAGGCGACCGGCTTTTTGTCATGGTCGGTGGCATGCCCAATGCGGGAGTGGTCGCGCTGGATGCCGCCACCGGGCGCACGCTTTGGGAAAGCGTGGGAGAAAAAACCTGGCAGGGAAAACCGAAAACCGGCTGGCGCGATGAACCGCTGGTGAACTGGGCTGCCGAAGACAAGCAGGCCAGTTACAGTTCCCCCGTGATGGCCACGATTCACGGTCAGCGCCATCTGCTTTGCCTGATGCGACAGGGGTTGGTCTCGCTGAACCCAGACAGCGGCGCGGTGCATTTCGCGTTTTGGTTTCGCACCCCGGTCACGGAATCCGTCAACGCGGTAACCCCGGTGGTTCAAGGCGATTTAATATTTATCACGTCAGCGTACTACCGGCTTGGCTCGGCGCTCTTGCGGGTGAAACCGGATGGGCAGTCAGTAGAAACCGTTTGGCGCGGCCTGGCCCTGGAAGCGCACTGGAATACGCCGGTGCTACACGAGGGATACTTGTATGCGTTCAGCGGGCGCAATGAACCCGACGCCCGGTTTCGCTGCGTGGAACTCAAGACTGGCAAGGTCATGTGGGATCGGGATGAGCGCTGGGCCAAATCCCTTGGCAAACAGCCACCGATGTTCGGACGCGGATCGGCCATTCTGGCGGATGGCAAATTGATTGTCCTTGGTGAAGGCGGGCTGCTGGGATTGTTCAAAGTGAGTTCGCAAGCGGCCGAACCAATCGCACGCTGGCAGGTGCCGGAATTACACTATCCCATCTGGGCCGGCCCCGTCCTGGCCAATAAAAAACTATACCTGCGCGGTGAAGACCGCCTGCTATGCGTGGACATGGCCAAATAAAATCCCAGCGTTCCGCAATCTGAAATTATTCCAGTTCCTGGATTCGAATATTGCGGAAATCGAATTTATAATTCTCGACCTGGATGCCTAAGAACCCTTTTTCGTTCTCGATCAGGTCGGTGGTCCAGTTATCCTCACCGTTGATGATCAATTTGGCCTTCTTCCCCTTCACCTCAATACGCATTTTATGCCATTTATTAATAGGCAACTTGGGGATTTCGGCGGGCACCAGGGTTTTGTTATCCCGCACCAACCCGCCCAGCATATTGTAGCGCATGTTCACCTGGTAGCCGCCTTTGGGCCACGGCTTGCCTTCCAGACCGGACCGCAGGTAAATGCCACTATCATAGTTCTCATCGTAAGCGCGCCATTCCAGTTCCAAGATAAAGTCCTTGTATTCCTTCTCGAACCGCAGCCAGCCCATGCCCTTGGCAATTTGCAGATTCCCCTCCACCACCGCAGCGGCAACACCATTCATCCCGGTCCACCCAGTGAGGTCCTTGCCATTAAACAATTCCACCCATTTGCCATCGGCAGCCGTCAGGGAACCGAGGGTTAATCCAAGTGCCAGCGCCAGCGCGCCCGCAGTCTTCATCGTCATGTATTTTTGCATGGCGTAATTCTGTCCATCAAGCGGCTGATTTTGTCAAGCTTGCGACGCGCCAACAAGTCCTTACCCAGGGCTGCATCAAGCGCGTTGGTGCATTACGAACAAGTGGCGGAGAGGGAGGGATTCGAACCCTCGGTACGGCTTTTGACCGTACAACGGTTTAGCAAACCGCCGCCTTCGGCCACTCGGCCACCTCTCCCACCGTAAATTCTCAACCATTGACGTACACTCAACTTGCCTAACTTGGCCGGGTGAGCTGTGTGCTACACCCATGGGCCTAGCAGCGTCTAATGGCTCACTACTTATAGACGCGTCCGGCGGCGCGGTCAAGTACGTTTCATGGTTGTTTCATGATTATTATTTTACCAATGGCTGAGACCGGGCTGGGGGCGGGCAGCCAACGTAAAACGGCACGGCAAGGAAGTTGCCTTTTATGGATAAGCACGGCATCTTTCAGCCATGAACGTGATTGTGGATTTATGCATCGTCCCGGTGGGAGTCGGGGTTTCGTTATCGCCGTATGTGGCGGTTTGTGAAAAAATCCTGACGGATGCCGGTTTGAAGACGGTGTTACATGCCAATGGAACGAATATTGAAGGAGAATGGGACGCCGTGTTGGCGGCGGTGAAACGCTGCCATGAAGAGCTGCATCAACAGGGGGCGCCAAGAATCTTCACGGTGATGAAATTGGGGACGCGGATTGATCGCAAGCAGACCATGGACGACAAAGTGCGAAGTGTGAAAAGTAAATTGAGCAAATCGCCAAAGGCGCCTGCGCACGCGAAGCATGGATGACCTGCGGCCAAAGGCCGGAAGAATCCGAGTTGAAGTGCCGGACGTACCCCGGCACGAGATTGAACGAGCGGTGATGCGCCTGAATCAATGGTTCGCTGAAAATAAACATCGCATTCCACCCCGCTTTGATTGGAGCTGTTTCAACCAACAACGGTTTCTTCCCCGGTTCCAGGCCGTCCAAACCGCCGCGCTCAAGGACTGGAAAGCCAGGGATCTTGACCGCCTGTTCCGAATCAACTGGGAACCGATCCGACAGGCTGACCACGAAACATGGATCCCCGTGGAACTATTGGTGGCGGACAAGTCATTAAATGGAAAATTTCTGCACGTCGGAAAACTATTAAGTGCCGTCCTGGGTGACATTGTGGCCGGCCCCTGGTTGGGACGTTTAAACCCCAGGTTATGGTGGTTCTGGTTGAACTATCCATGGTTGATCCGGGAAATTGAAACGTTTGTGAGTGGAATCCGCCTGCGCGTGGATGCCACCACCCCGGTTCCACGAGACCAGCGCCGGGTATTTGAAGATTTCACGGTACCGTTGGAAAATGGCCAGCAAACCGCGATCGGCAAAGGCTGCATGTTTAATCTGGAATATGCGCGCCCCCACGGAGCGGTGGCGCACTGGCGTTTCAGCATCACCCAAAACGGCGACTTGATTATCGGGCCATACCCGCTAAAAGCCAAGCCGATCTATCATGAAGAAGCGCTTCTGGCGGTGATCAAGAAGATAGACGATGAGAAGATTACCCTGAGCATCTTGACCTCCGAAGGCGCCTGACATCTCCAGCATAACTGATAGACTTCAGGTCAGCAGCCGGTACCAGTTATCCCGCTGCCGCGGCTCATAACCCAACTCGGTGATCAAACGTCGCATATCGGCCACCGTCATACGAAAGCTGGCACCTGCCTGGCTGACCACATTTTCCTCAATCATTGTGCTGCCCAGATCATTGGCTCCATACTTCAGCGCCACCTGGCCAATGTCCGGCCCCTGCGTCACCCAGGAACTCTGCACGTTGTCAAAGTTATCCAGATAAATACGGCTCAGAGCCAGGGTGCGCAAATAATCGTGCGCCCCCACCATCGGCGCTTTGAGTTTGGTGTTCTCCGATTGAAACGTCCAGCCAATGAAAGCAGTAAAGCCTTTGGTTTTGTCTTGCTGCCCGCGGAGCCGATCCAGATGTTCAATGCGCTCCGCCACCGTTTCCACATGCCCGAACATCATCGTGGCGGAACTGTTCAAGCCCAACCGGTGCGCTTGATCCATCACGGACAACCATTGATCGGTCATGGCTTTCAAAGGCGAGACGAGCTGCCGCACCCGATCCACCAGTATCTCCGCCCCGCCACCGGGGATGGACCCCAAACCCGCCGCTTTGAACTGCTGCAATATTTCCTCAACCGGGCGGTTAAAAACTTGTTGAAAATGGATAAATTCACTAGGGCTGAAGCCGTGAATATTTACCTGGGGAAACTTGCTCTTCATGTGCGAGAGCAAATCCAGGTACCATTGCAGCGACAACGAGGGATGATGGCCGCCTTGCAGCAGGATTTGCGTGCCGCCCAACGCCACCGTTTCCTCGATCTTGGCATCCATCTCTGCGTGGGTGATCACATACGCGTCCCGCGCTTTTTCAGTGCGATAAAAAGCGCAAAACTTGCAATAGACGTTGCAGACATTGGTGTAATTGATGTTCCGATCCACGATGTACGTGATGATCTCATTGCCACGCCCTTGATACGCGTTGGCCTTGGCCAATTGCCGGCGGCGCTCCGCCAGCCGGCCAATCGCCTCCAACGGCAGCCCAAAAAGCGTGAGGGCCTCGGCGCTGGTTATGCGCTGGCCGTCCCACACTCGCTGCATCAGATCATCCAATAAGCCGCTATCCATCATGTCGCGCCTAACATAATCCATTCGGAGAAACCAACAAGGGCGAAAGGCATTGGGGTTTAACAAAAATCGAGCGCAATATCCACGGCTGGAGCGGAGTGGGTCAAGGCACCCACGGAAATGTAATCCACACCAGTACGGGCAATGGCCCTGACGGTTTTCAAATTCACGCCGCCACTGGCCTCGGTTTTGGCGCGACCACCGACCAATCCCACCGCACGCCGCAGCATGGCTGGCGGCATATTATCCAGCAGGATAATGTCCGCCCCAGCCTCCACAGCCTGTTGCACCTGCGCCAACGTGTCCGCTTCCACTTCCACTTTCAACTTTGGATACCGCGCGCGGGCGCGCGCCACCGCCGCTGCCACCGCGTTGGGCGCGGCATCGCGCAAGGCGGCCAAATGGTTATCCTTGATGAGCACCAGATCATACAACCCGATGCGGTGATTCACTCCCCCCCCACACGTTACTGCGTATTTCTGCAAGTGTCGCAAGCCAGGAATGGTTTTGCGGGTATCCAATATTTTTGCGCCAGTGCCGTTTACCGCCGACACGTAGCGCGCAGTAACGGTGGCCACGCCGCTCAATCGCTGTACCAGATTCAGCGCCACCCGCTCAGCGGTCAATAGAGCGCGGGCAGGACCGGCCACTTCCAGCAACCGTTCCCCTGCCCTCACGGATTTGCCTTCAGCAACCAGAATTTTCACCATGGCCTTCGCAGACACCTTCCGGAAAGCCATCGCCGCAACCGGCAGACCAGCCACCACCAGCGGTTCCCGGGCCACCACAAACGCCCGGGCACGCGCTGAAGTTGGGATGGTCGCCAACGTGGTTACATCCCCGCTGCCAACATCTTCCTGGCAGGCAATCGCGACAATCCGCTTCGCCTCCTCGATTGCGTTCGGATTCATCGTCAATGTTGCTTAAGTACCACTTCTCCCTGCCGAATCTTGACACAACACGTCAGGCGGCACTGTTCCGGATCGCGATTCCATTGATCCAGCACCTCCAATTCCTCAGGTGTCGGCGGCTCCAGATTAGCCATGCCACGAACGATCTCCACCGCGCAGGTTCCGCAGGCACAATTAAAGCAGCCAGCCTCCATTTCCACGCCGGCCTTTTCACCGGCTTTCAGCAATAAGGTGCCCGGCTCCACCTCAGCGGAGACATTCGCGGGTAACACAGTCACTTTTGGCATAAATATAATAAAGTACGGCCATACAAGTAGCCTGAATCGGGGTATCCGTCAATTGCCCAACCAGTATGCTCAACCAGCAACGACCACTTGCGGATATTGCCAAACGCACTATATTGTTGCGTTCAGTTGATTGTAATAAGCCGTTTTAAAAAGCATTAACTAAAAACCAAGATAACTATGGCATATCAATACGCAAACAAACAGGAAGCCTTGCTGGCCAAGGTGAAGGGTAAAACCGGTAAAATCTCCGATAAAACCCATGAGGAGCATCTGAAGCTCTACACCGGATACGTCAATAAAACCAATGCCATTCTGAAAGAGCTGGAGGAGTTGGCCACCAAGCTGGACCCCGCCAACCCGGCGCACGCCAACCAGATTTATAGCGAAATCCGCTCGCGCAAGGTGGATTTCACCTTTGCACTGGGCGGCATCATCAACCATGAGATCTATTTTTTAAACCTGGGCGGCAAAGGCGGCGCGCCCACCGGCAAAGTGGCCGAGTTGATTAACAAAAGTTTCGGTAGCTTTGACGCCTTCAAGAAGGATTTGAAAGCCACCGCCATCGCCGCCCGTGGTTGGGTGTGGACGGGGTATGACGCGAACACCGGCCTGCTGTTTAATTACATTGGCGACGCGCAAAACACCTTCCCGGTCTGGGGAGTGAAACCCATCCTCGCGCTGGATGTCTATGAGCACGCGTATTACGCCGACTTCTACACCGCCCGAGGCGCGTATATCGATGAATTCATGAATTGCGTTGATTGGGACGTCGTCAACGCGAATCTGGGTTGATTCTGGTGTTTTTTATTCCTCCACCTCGTACACCTTGCCTGCCAGCACGAAGTGTACGCGGGAACCGAGCGCCAGCCAGTCTTTGACCTGGGGATGTTGGCGCAGCAGCGTGAAGTACTCGGGGGAACCAAAGGTGAGCTTCACCCGCGCGGCATGTTGTAGCTTCTGGATTTCGGCATCCATCCAGATCTCGCCGTTCTGGTAGAAGGTGTGCCCTTGGAGGTAGCGGGCCTGTTGCGCATAATCGCGGGCCGCGGTCTCGTAGGTGACTGTTTCTGTGACCATCGCACCCTGCCCGCCCCCCGAAGGGCGGGGCGCGGAGGCCATTGGCGCGGCGCGCATGACTTCCGCCCCGCCACCGCGGATGCCATCGGCAGCGGACAACGCGGATTTCAACATATTATAGGAGCGCGCACCCGCGACGGCCCGGTCCCCTTCCCGCTCGCGACGGAAGGAATCATAGACCCGCCCGCCTTCAGCCAGCGCCTGCTGGTTTTGCTCAATTGCCGGCAGTGAACGCGCACTTTGAGCCACGTCACGTCGTTGTTCGTCTTCCACGATGAGGTACGCGGTGTACGGGGTGACAATGCCGTATTTGCGCGCGAGTTCGGTGATTTCCTCTTTGAGTTCCTGATTCTCGCCGTGCAGCCGGATTTCGTCGAGCAAGTAGCCCACGCGCCGCGTGGCCCAGAGGCGGGGGATAAAGTCATGTTCCGCGGTATCCGCGGCGAACTGCACGTCGAAGGTGTATTTGCGTGGCTCGCCATTGACGTCGCCCTCGATGATCGCGGCGGAGTGCCCATTACCGGTGTAGCGGCCCACAACGAGTAATTGATCGCCCTTGAACAAATCCGGCAATGGCGCAGGATACAGCTTGGTGATACGAATATCGCTGGTGACCGTCAGCTTGGTGTTGGCGAGCGCGGGTTCCTTGATGCGCGTGTAGAAGCTGGAGAGCTTGACCTCCAGGTCTTCCTCGGGCAGCACGTATTGGGAAAATGCCTTGGTGGCCTCGGTGATTTTGTCGAGCAGATGCGTATTCACGTCCGTGCCGATGCCAAAGCAGAAGATGCGCGAATTCCCGTGATTATTTTTGTCCAGGTTCTTTAAAATCAAATCCTCCTCCGTGACACCGATGGTGGGGCGGCCATCGGTCAGGAAGATGATGATATAGGGGCGATTCCCGATGGCAGGACGCGTGGCGAAGGCTTTTTGGAGCGCGTCGTCAATGGCGGTGCCACCGATTGGTTTGAGGCTGGCGATAAAGGTTTGGGCCTGCTTGCGGGCCTCCGGCCTGGCTTCCGTGAGCTGGTTGAAGAGCGGTTCAACTTCGGTGGAGAAGCGCAGGATTTCAAAGCGATCCTGATCCTGTAGGTTCTCCACGCAAAACGCCAGCGCCTTTTTGGCCTGGTTCAGCTTGTTGCCCGCCATGCTGCCCGAGGTGTCCAGCACGAACACAATGTCTTTGGGGATGACCGTATTCTTTGCCGATTCAACCGCCGGCGTGGCCAGCAACAGGAAAAAGCCGTCTTCCGCACCGGTTTTATACGTCATCAGGTTTACCCCCAAGTCTCCGGCGTCCTGCGCGAAGACCAATTGGAAATCCGTATCGGGCTTCACGTTGGTCGCCTCAAACCCGACGGTCGCGCGGTTTTCGCCGTTGCGTTTGATCTCCACCTTATGGCTGGGCGAGTAAATGCTTTTCAGTGGGCGCTTGGTTTCCAGGTCCACCTTCACGCTCACCGTGTTCAGCGGGCGGGCGGAATACTTTTCGGTGCTCATCGGAAACACATACGTCACCAGCCCGGCATCCGGCTTGAGCACCTGCGTATATTTCAGTGTGATCCGTTTTTTGGAATTCGGCTCGATGGGAAAAATGCGCACCTTGAACAAATCCTGGCCGTCGTATTCCAGCAAAGCGGGGTCGCGCAACTTGCGCACGATGTCCTCATAAATCTTGCGCGCCTTGTCTGTCGACATCAGCTCCGCCTCGGTCTGCTTGCCGTTAACCACCATCGTGAACTTGTCCAGATGAGCGCCCTTGGGCACGGGAAACAGAAACGTGCCTTCCAACTGCCGGGCGTTGGGATTATAAAACTCCTGCTCGATCAACGTGACCGCCACTTGATCTTTCACTTTGACCGTGGCCTGCACGAAGGCAATCTCCAGTGGTGCCCAGACCGGACGGGGTGGCGGCATGGGCCGCGGCGGCATAATCGGCGGACGGGGCCAAATCGGCGGCTCAACAATCCAGAAATCCGGCTCGTGAATAAGGATCACCCCGGCACCAACGCCTTGAAATAACGTCGCCAAAAACACCGTCAACACAAGAAGCACGCGTTTCATATAAAGGATTAGACCATTTCCCGGAAAAAATGCTCCTTAAAAAATGACGGGAGGCAAACGCGGCAGTCGTTCGAATCTGAAAGTCAGGCGTCAGGTTTCTGCTTTTCCCATTGCACCCAAGCCGCTTATTGAGCTTTGATTGCGGGCGTGTCGCGCGGGATAAAAAACAGCACTGTGATCTTCAGCCTGTTGGCCACCATCATTCTTTGGGGTGGGAACAATACGGGCATTAAATATATTGTGGGGTATTGGCCTCCGATCTGGACCGGGTGCTCGCGTTTCCTTCTGGCAGGGCTGATCTTGATGGGTTTGCTACACGGCACGAACTGGTTTGGCCCGGTCCGCAGTCTGACGCCAGCGGTCACCAAAGCCTTATGGTGGCGTACCAGCTTCAGCCTCGCGGCCTATATTGTGGTCTTCAATTGGGCGCTCACCTTCACCTCGGCCTCGCATGTGGCGCTGTACCTCGGTGCCTCCCCAGTCTGGGCGCTATTGATGGAGTCGCCGCCCAATCGCACTTGGCAATCGCTGCAACGCTACCTGGCGGCAGGGTTGGCCATGATCGGGGTGATCGTGTTGTTTCTGCCGACGCTCAAGTTGAACCAAGTGCATTGGGTGGGGGAATTACTCGGGATGGCGTGTGGTTTCCTCTGGGCCTTTCACGGCCGGCAATGCCACCAGATCGGCGGCGACTTGACGGGGGTGGAAATTACGGCCCACACGATGTGGCGCGCAGGGTTATGGCTGACGCCACTGGCATTAATCGAAGTGATCATCCGGGGCGGCATTCCGTGGCATCCCGGCGTGGTGGCGGTGCAAGGTTATTGCATTCTCTTCGGCGGCGTGGCGGCGTTTGTGCTGTGGAATAACTCGTTGCGAGTCTGGAGTGCCAGCAAATGCTTTCTCTTCAACAACCTCATTCCGCTCAGCACGATGGCTTGGGCGCACGCCTGTTTAAAGGAACCCGTCACGCCCACCTACTTCATCGCCATGACGTTCATCATCGCCGGCGTCGTGTTATCACAAAGCAGTTGGATCAAGCTCTTGGGCACCCGCTGGATGCCGGAAGAATAGCTTCAAGTGCGCTGCGGCGAGATTAGCTCGTTTTTGCCGTCACGTCAGCCAGCACAGTTTCCACGGCTTCCTTGACGTTGGCCAGCTTGAACGGTTTGCCCACGCTCAGGTTGCCGATGCTATCGAGAAAAGCCCGGGTTTCTTCATTCACCATGTCGCCCGTCAGAAAGACTATCCGCTCCGCCAAATCTGGCTTGGCGCTTTTCACCCGCTCATAGAACGCCTTGCCATCCATGCCGGGCATGCGCATATCGGAAAGAATCAGGTCATATTCATTCTGCGCGATGAATTCCAAGGCTTGGCCGCCCGCGTGGCATACGGTGGTTTTATAACCCAGCAGTTGCAGCATCTCCGCCAGCAGTTCGGCGATCATCTTTTCATCGTCCAGCACCAATATCCAAGCCAACGGTTTGCTGGAGATAACCTGCGGCTGCACCACACTTTCTTTGATTTCCTTCGGCTTGGCCGCTTCCACCGGCACTGGTTGCACGACGGGCAGTTCCAAGACAAAACACGCCCCGCCATCGGCCGGTCGCTGGTGGTAGATACGGCCCTTATGGTCAGTCAGGATGGTGTGGGCAATGGACAAGCCCAAACCGGTGCCCGTCCCCACGGATTTGGTGGTGTAGAATGGTTCAAAAATCTTATGCTCACTCTGCGGTGGCACGCCGGGCCCCGTATCCCGCACCGAAATCAGCAGCATCCCGTTTTGTGCCCGCGTGCGGAGGTGCAATTTCCCGGGTTGCTCCTTTTCGGTCATCGCCTGCAACGCGTTGTTGATCAGAATTACCAGCACCTGCTGGATTTGGTCCGGATCCGCCACGGTTTCCGGCAACGGCTCTTGCAAATCCATAACCGTCTCGACCGCCGCAATCTGGATGGCAATTTTTCGCAGGTCAATCACCTTGTTAATCAGCTCGTTAATGCACACCGGCTCCCGCTGGGGGGGACGCTCCCGCGCCAGTGCCAGAAAGTTTTTTACCAGCCGGGCCGCCCGCTGGCTTTCCTGAGCGACTTTTTCCAGGTCGGTTCGCGTGCCGGCTGGCAGGTTGTGATGCGACAACACCAGCTCGATGTATCCCTGGATGACCGCCAGCGGATTATTCAACTCATGCGCGATGCCGGAGATCATCTGGCCGATGGCGGAAAGCTTTTCCGCCTGGCGTAATTGGTTCTCCAGTTGCTCTTTTTCGGTCAGCGGGCGCACAAAAAATTGGAAGGCCGGCTTGCCATCCAAATCCACCTTGGCCCCATTGGCCTCCACTGGGGTGCTGGTGCCATCTTTGCGCACCAAAACCAACGGACGCTGCCTCACAATGTGCTGATGCCACTCTTCTCCCGAACCGGGCGCGCGTTTGGCATCCGTGGGCTGAAAAAAATCAGTCAGCCGGATTTGCGAGGCGGCGGCCTGCGCCACCCCCAGCAGGCGTGCGGCGGCCACGTTTAACCCCAGAATGTGCAGGGTATCAGCAGTGGTGATAATGATGGCCTCGCTGGCTTGCTCGAACAAACTGCGGTACTTCTCCTCGGTCAAATGCATCTGGTGCCGGAGCTTGGTCGTGGCATCGGATTGGTTGGAAAGATTTCTAAAGGCCAGATGATGCAGATGGCGCGCCTCTTCCAGCACCAGGACGATCATGCTTACGGCAATATAAAGCTGCAGCACGGTGGAAACAAAGAAGCCAGCCCCGGAAAGGTCCGGAATCAATTGCAGGAAGGGATAACCGATGTGGAAAAAGCCCCAGAGCACGAATCCGGTAGCAAGCAACCCGGCCCCGATGAATTGACGGTTGCGGCGATAGAGCCAAAAACACCAGGCGGTGCGAAAACTGGCCAAACCGATCAAGCCAAAAATGGGCAAGCGCGCCTGGATCGGGTCTTCCAAGTTATATGCGCCATAATAGCTCCAGGTGTATAGGAACCCCATGAACAGCCATAAGACGGATTCCCGAACCTTTTGCCCCAGAAACCTGGCGCTTCCCCAAAACAAGAAGATCGCCACCGTGCTGATACACGCCAGCTTTAGCATCAAGACCAAACCCGTCTCCCGGGCTCCAGGCAAACTGAGGTTTAGCGTCAACCACAAGGCATAGAACAACCAGCCGGAGGCCCAGATGGTGAAGTACTTGCGCTTCGTGTAGTGGTTGAGGTAGAAGAACAGGCCCACCAAGACCCACACACTTAATAGCGAAACTGCAATCGCTGCTTTTAAGTAGTGGCTTGGGAACGACAAATCAAAGCCAATATCTTCCGACATACTTAGTTACAAACTGCCATTATTCGGTTGTTTCCACAAATATACTTTACGGGAAGGGCCAACGCCACAACTATTTCGATGTCCGTAGTTAGCTGAAATTCCGAGCCGACCCCAGCCCGCATGAACACGCGGCAGAGTAAGCGGCGGGCCACCTCAGCACCTCTGGCACCCCAAAGCGCGAGTTCTTCCCCTTCATTGATACTTCTTCACAGTTTCAATGACCGGTGGGGCATCCGGACCGGCATCTCCCGACGGCTTGCGGACCAGTTCCTGCAACAGTTTCTCTACCGCCCTCACTTGAGGAATCCCGATAAAGCCAACCCGATTCAGCGTACGGACCCCGTTATCGGTTTGAATGACCGTGGGGTTGTCCGCAAATAAAATGTCTCCGGAGCCATCCTCGCGCTGGATGCGTTCGATATTCGTCAATCGTTCAGGCCGGAAGGATTGCACGCGCAGACCCTGGTTCAGCATACGGTTGGTGCCAGGCATGGAACTTATCATGGCCAGAGCGGGTCCAAACGCGACGTAACCGCTGTCCAACAGAATGGCCCGGCGATCCGTGATCACGTAGGCCGTCTGCTTGATGGCTTTGGCCAGTTTCTTTTTGGCGCGCCAGGGAGAAGTTAAGAGGAGGACCCCAACCCCAATGAACGGCAGTCCGAATAGGCCAAACAGTAATCGCCCGGCTTGGAAATGCTGCCCGTGAGAATTTTCAAACACGCCCGAGGCCATCACCGTCCAAAAAATGGCGAACGCAGTCCAGGGAATACCAAAGATAAACACGCCCCAGATCATGCCCGTGGAACCGCTGGTGACGAGGGGTTGGCCGGTCCAGCGAATTTGTTCGCCCGGCTCCAGTTCAGCTTGAATCGTATGATTCAGCTCTTCAGGCAAGGTGGCAGATGTCATGGTCATGCGGGCAATATAACTGCTAACCCGCCCGGTGCGCAATCACAGGTTTTGGGATGATTTGAATTCGCGTAACCATGCAGTGTCTGATCATGTTTGGCCCATCACTTTCGATGCCAGCCGCGCCAGTTTCTTCCCGGAAACGCGAATTGCAAGCTCTCGGCGGAAAAAGTCCCTTGGCGGATAGTGATACCGGTGACTGGCCAACTCACGGCTCAACTCCGCAAAACTTTCGGCGGTGCCCACCACCTCAATCAAATCCAGTTCATCAGCGAAAATCTTCGGACGCACCACCCAGAGAATCCTGGCTGGGATACGGGCGTGGGTGTAAAGGCAACGCCAGAACACAGTCGTCGCATAAGATTCAGCAGTACATCCGAACCTTGCACAAACCGTATCGCGAAAACATTGACGCGCCATGACGCGGTGGCTTTAAGCGTTCCCATGGTCATTTACAAGCACATTGGAAGTTGTTTCATAAATTTAACACCAAGTTCACGCCAATTTCACCAATTCTCCTTTGGGGTGCGCACACATAAGGGAAATACTTCAAATGCGAAGTGCGGAATGACGGCGAAAACTGATTTTGCAGAAAAATTTTCCGGCATAAAAATGAAACGCCAATAAGCTTGAAATTAGGAGGCAGTTTGAATCATCCAGCGTTTGGCGCGGGTGCGGCGGGTGAGGTATGAACGGGCCAGTGCAAGCGCAGAGTGAGTCAAAAAAGAAAACTTTTGATCGCGGAAGAATTTTGCTTGTTGACAATAAACCTTTAATGAATGACCCCGTTTCCCATTTCTTGACAGGATGAACATGATTCAGAGGAAGCGCAAAATCCGGCGGTTGTCAGGATTACATGAGTTTTAGCTTTTCCTCGATGTAGGCGAGGGTTTCTGGTTTGATGCCAGCATTGGGATCGGGAAACACAGGCAAAGAAGCGTGCGGCGAACCGGGTATAGCGGCTTTGGCCAGGTACTTGGCCCAGAGTTCAAAGTATTTGAGGAGCATGGCGGGTGAGGGTGAAGGTTGGAGGATGAATTCGAGGAGGCGGAGTTTGAGTTGGTCCAGAAACAGGGCGTCGAAGTCTTTGGGTAAAGGTTTTTCGCGGAGGAGATTGAAGGCGGATTCGGCTTGTCGGCGGAGATGAGAAAGGCTGGTGGTGGTGGAAACGACAGCACGGGTGGGAGCCCGGTGGAGAACCCGAATGATGCGGCGGACGTTGCGACGGAGGGTGGAGCGGAGCAGCATTGAAGTAAAAAGTAAAAAGGCTAAAGGCAGAAGTGATCAGTCACGGGAATCGCAAATTTTAGATTTCAGATTTCAGGATGGGACTTATGGGACGAATGGGAGTGATGGGAGCGATGAGCCCAGCAAAAGGCCAAGTATTGCAAATTGAAAATTGTAAAACGCAAATTGGGGAACACACAAAATCGCCAATCGCTGATCGCCGATAGCCAAGGGAATTTGAACCGCCAAACACGCAGACCACGCGAAAGGAGAACATGGCAAAAGATGAGACAGGATTAACAGGATGGACAGGATGGAATAAAGCCGAAAGTTGGAGTGAAACCGCAGAGAACACAAAGATCACAGAATTGAAAATTGGGAATCGAGGACTTGAACCGCGAATCACGCCAAACACGCGAAAAGGGAAAAGACCGGCAAATAATTCAGCGCCGACTGACGTGCGGCGGCTACGAGGAGGGTAGAAGGCCGCGCCAGGGTTTGAAGCTGGCGCGGCCTGGGAATTGTGATGTTTTTGTGATGAATACATTTTTTGTCACAAATTGTGATGAAATTGTGATGAAGTGAATTTTTCAGGGTTTCCAGTCCTGCACTTCAGTCTGGAGTTCCTCGGCGGGGATTTCGGAGATCGGCAGGGTGAAACCGGGCAGAGCGGTTTCGCGTTGGACCTCGCGTCGAAGGGCGGCGGCGACGTTGAAGAGGCGGCCGGTGGGGAGGGTGCTGAGGTCGCGCT
>JBAXGN010000115.1 GCA_037139415.1 Verrucomicrobiota bacterium
CCTGGTGTTCAAATTGGTATCAAGCTAAATCTGGCAGATGCGGTGTTCTGAAACTCCAGTCACGAAAGGACGAGCCAATCGGCACCGGTGTTATCGAGGGTGACACGGTGTTTGCCGGCAGGTATGGGCAGCACGATCACCTTATCGTATTCCGCCGCGCTGGTGTCGTTCTTATGATCCAGGTCCGGCAAGTCCACAGCGCGTTCGATGCGGTCATCCACACGGTATTCCAAACGCCCGCCCGCCGTGGAGACGGCGCGCACGTGGACGGAGAGCGTCTCCGGTTTGGCGGCATCCACCAGGAAGGTGGGCGGGTTGCGCATGTGCGCGTGGAGTTTGCCTTGGAGGATGCCGTTCAGGGCACTGGCGTTTTCCACGGAACCATCCGGGCGCACGCGGAATTCGTTACGCTCGGGGCGTTCCCAATGCGTCATCAGCCGGATTCGGGCGGAGTCTTTCAGGCGGTCCAGGTCCATGGCTTCGGGAAACATCAGCCAGACGAGGGCGTAGGCGTCGAGGTCGGCGAGGGTGACACGCAGGTTTTTGCCCGCAATCGCACACTGCACCGGGCGTTCACCGGCCCAATCGGGCGAGACGGCGTAGGCGCTCGCCGGAGCGCGATCCAAGGGCACGTCCACACTGAGGGCGCGCTGCGGCTGCAACTGGCCGTCGCGCGTATTGCGGTTGATGACGTGCAGCACGACGGCGCGTGGGGCATCCAGCGTCCACGCGGCGAGGCTCAGGTTGGGCGTGCTGGTACGCAAGGGTTCAGAGCACCGATAGCGCCCTTGCTGGAAGAGTTGCCGGTGGGTTTGGTAAAAGGTGGTCTGGCGAACCATGACGGGCAATGTGCCATCCCCGCGCGCGTCGCAACCGAACGGACCGAGCAGCGGAAAGGCGAACCGGGCGCCGGCGGCGTAAATCTCCGGCGCGCGCGTGCGCAACCATAATTCGCGCTGGCTGGGGGGCACGCCGAGATACGGGAAGGGCGGTTCGCCAAAGCCCCAATCGTGGAACAACACCACGGGCACACGGTGGCCTGCGAGTTCCTGACCGCGTTGCACGAGGCTGCGTATTTCAGGCAGCATATTCGCTGCGAGGTTCATGCGCCCTTGTTCCACCTGCCATTGGCCCCAGACGCCGAGCACTTGCAAATCCACGTAGCGCGCCAGGCCATTGGCGCTGATAAACACAGGCCGCCCCTTCTCGCGGGCATACGCACGAATGCGGCCGGTAAGGGTTTTCCACGCGATGTCGTCTCGCCAAGTGCGGAACGAGTGCCATAGGCTGGATAGCGGATTGCGCGAGTCGGTGGGCTGTTTCACCCACCCATGGGCCGCGAGGTAAGCGCGGTACTCAAAAGTTTCCACGGTGCCGCCGGGACAGATTTTCGGATCGCTCAAGGCCACCTGGTACTGCGTTTGCCAGCGAACGTCTGCCGGGGTGAACTCTCGGGTGGCAGCGCATTCCGTGCGCAGGAAGCGCCGAAAATCCCGGATGGAATAATCGTCGTATCCCTCGCGCGGTCCCAGCACCGCCGTATGTTCGTCCATGAACAGGTAGTCCGCCCCAGCGTCCATTTGCTCGCGGCACCAACGGAAGAGATAATCAAGATATGCCGGGCTGGAAAGGGAACCGTGTCGGATGCCAGGTTGATCCCACGCGTTGAGCAGTTGGCCGTCGGGGCCGCGCGTCGCCATGTCCAGTAGTTGCGGCTGAGTGATGCCGTTTTCGCCATCGTATAACGCGCTGCACGTGATGCCGCCGCCGAACCACGCGCCCGCGCCGTGAGCTTTTTGGGGGAATTCCCGCCAGCGCTCAACCGGCGGGCGTTTATTCCACTTGAACCAACCACGAATCAGCAAATCGGTGCCCACCGCGCGCGCAAGGTTCAGGGTGGCCTCGGAATCGGTGAACTCGTTGACGGTGTAAACGACGGCATCGTTCAAATCCGGCACGGGGAAGGAACGACGCAGCGCCGACGACAGTTCGGACAGCGGTTGGGATAGGGCAGCGGACGGCGGCACGGAAATGGGTTTGAAGGCGCGAATCGCCGCGTCGCCCTCGCGCACCAGCGCTTCCACCTGCGCGGCGGTTGGCGCAGGTTCACCGTTGCTAAACGGCGCGAGCCAGGCCCACAGCGTTTGCTGCGCGCGGGTGACCGGCACGTACCCCGTATAAAAGTACACCGTCTGCGGCGTGTGCCGCTGGATAAACGTATGACTGCCGGACCAGCGGGTGGAATAGTCTTGAAACACCACGCCCAAGTTGACACCCCAGCCGCTCGCGCAGGCCATAAGCGCCGGACGCGTGACCGACAGTTTGCGGGCAACATCCCCGGTCTGATCCCACGCAGATACTCCGGCGTACGCGGGCGTGGGCGTGAGTTTGGCAAAGCTTCCGTGGTGGGGTTGCCCTGCGCCGTCCCAAAACAGATAGCCATCAAAATTGGTGTCCGCCAAAGCGACGCGCGGCGGTGTCCATAGAATCGTGGAAGCATTGGTGCCCGTAACGCGCGTGCCAATCAAAACGCCGTGATCGCGGCAAAGGTAATGCACGTCCAGCAGTTCGGCATCGGTGGAATCAAGCATGGCCTGTTGCCCAACGACGATCTGATCTGGCGTGGCCGTGAGCGTCCACGTGGCGCGGCGTCCGTTCATGATGCGCGGTTCGCCTCGCTGCACCAGTGCGCCATTGGCGGCGCTGGGTTTGAACGCAACGTGCCAGACGCCATCCCGACCGAGCAACTCAAGACCGAGGTCCAAGCTTTCGCGGTGCAAGGTGAGCCGATATTGGTTACCGGTCACCGTCGTCTCCAACGGAGCATCCTGCACAGTCACGGCGAAGCCTTGGGCGACCAGGCAGCCTAGCGTGAGAAGAATGATTTGTGGGCGATAGTGGCTCCAAGATTGACCGAAGAAGTTGAAAGGTAATTGCATTTTATAGCGCCTCTTCCTTGGCCCCCGCTTTGCGAAATAAATCCGCTTCACGGCTGTAATCGCGCAATTTCAGCAACGCGGGATTGACGGCCAAAACGCGCAGATATTTTCGCATGGAGTGCAGCGATAAACTGATCGCAGCCCCACCGATCAGGAGGCTAACCATGGCATACATCGCAAGCATTCCGCTGAATTCGTGAGTTTGCATCATGGTTTGAATCACCACCATGGCGAGCCACGGAAGAATCAAAATCCACCAGATGGCGGACGTGGTGCCGCGTACCGGATTGCGAGTCTTGAGCCCTGTCCACATGGAAAGAAAACCGACCGCGACCAGGTCCGCGACGAACACGAACGTGCCCACGATGGCGGTGGCGACGATTTCCTCTTCATTTTCATGGCTTTTACGAAAATCGCAGGCCAGAAAGAATCCCCACTCCAGGAGCAGCGTCGCACTGATCGCCCAAATGTACGTGAAGAACAGCGCCCGCAAGCGTCCCCAAATAATGTCCCTGGTGGTCAGCGCGGTGCCGGCCAACTGTTCCAACGCGCCAACGCGGCGGTCTTCCGCAAAACATTGGCCCGCCTCGGAGGCCATCACCAGTTTGTACATCAGATTTACCAAGTACGCGACCACGATAACCCCGATGGGTTCGCCGGTCAGCTTCTCGTGATATTTATACTGGTAATAAAGTGCCCAAGCGTACAAAGCCAGTGCCGCCAGCAGCGGGGCCCACGCAAACCAGGGTTTCAGTAGGTGCCGTCGTCCCAGCCATACAACCGGGTTGCGATCCAGCCAGCGCCGCCGCACTCTCAACCGCCGTCTGGTGCTGCCGTAGGCCCATTGTCGCAGACGGTCTTTCAGGCGAAGTTTGGCAGCGCCTTCGGGACGTTCCTGCCAACTGCGCCGCGTGCGCAGGCTCGCTACGGCAAACAACAACACGCTGCACGCCAGCGAGGAGCCACAGGAGACCCAAAATTCGAGCGTCTTCGTTTGATAATCACTTGCTTCCACGTTGGCCAGGGCATAGGCGGGATTAAGGGCAATAACCCAATCTGGAGGAGCTGTGTCCCAGACCCCGTGGGAAATCGCGAGCGCCGCCAGCGGCAACACGGCCATGGTCAGCAACACACAACTCACGCCGGAGCTGAAGGCGTTGCTGGCCTTGGTGCAGGACGCCGAGGCGAACAAACCGCAGCAAATCGCGAACAGCAGACACAGCAACAGCGCCAGTGCGGCGCGTGCCACCTCGCCCGCCGTGATGCCGCCGAACAGCAGTGAAATCATCAGCATTGGCACCACGCCCATCAAACCGTACAAAATATTGACGGAGGTCACCGCGAATTTGCCGAGGACAATGTCGTACGCGCGCAAATCGGTCAAAAACAGGAAGCCGAGTGTGCCATCTCGTTTCTCGCGGCTGATCGAATCCGAGGTGACGATCAAACCGCTGATGATACTGACGACAAACGCAGTCCACAGCAACACATGAAACAATTGCTGCCCGAAGGCGGCGGCGGACGTCCGTCCACTCACACCGCCCATCCACAACGTCAGGAGCATCGCCGCGCCGAGGACCGAGCAACGTTGCGCATACGTGCGCCACTCCCGGGACGCCACCCGCAACTCCCGATTCACGATGGGCAGAAAGGTCATGCGCGGCTTTCTATACGGAGTGGGTGTTCACGAGGCGGGCGAAGTGTTCAAACGAGCGATCCCAGCTTGCCTCGGCATCCTTGGGAAAACAGCACCCCGGCAGTTCACGGTTGGATAAATGGTATTGCAGGCATTCGCAGCAGATGCCTTTGCGGGGACAAGGGCTGTAACTGCAATTGCAGTTGGACTGGTTGCGTTCCTTTTTGCATTCCATACGCGTTTTTGGAAAGGCTAGACCTGAATTTCGGTTGGCGTCCAGTGGTTTTAAGAAAAATCGCCTACCGAAATCGCAGCGATAAGCGGTGGCTTGGCTGTCCCGATGCGCGTTGGCAAAAAACCGGGGTTGCATTTTTTGGAATTGCGTTGAATTTATTGGCTTTGCAGCGTATTTAAACGCGCGATTGAAGATGGACATTCAACATAATTGGGCTGGCAGGACTCCCCTGAACGCATGGGGGGTGCTGTGTGTTTTATTGCTGGTGTGGTCTGCGGGCAGCGGCTGTTCCGTGCGGCGTTATGCCTTGAACCAGGTCGCCGACGCCCTCGCCCACAGCGGTTCGACGTATGCGAGCGATGATGATCCCGAATTGGTCAAAGCGGCGGTCCCCTTCAGTCTGAAGCTGCTGGAAGCGCTGCTGGCGGAGAATCCCACGCACAAGGGTTTGCTGACGGCGGCAGCCAGCGGGTTCACGCAATATGCGTATGCGTTTGTCGAGCAGGAGGCCGATGAACTGGAGGCGCGCGACCTTGCTGCCGCCGAGGCGATGCGCAAACGCGCCCGGCGCTTGTATTTGCGTGCCAAACAATACGGGCTGAGCGGCTTGGAAGCCAATCACCCCGGCCTGAAGCAGGCGCTGCAAACCAACCCCAAAGCAGCCGTGCGCGTTTTCACCAAAGCCGAGGTGCCGATGATTTATTGGACCGCCGCCGCGTGGGCGTCGGCCATCACGCTTTCCAAGGACAACCCGGACCTCATCGCGCAAATTCCGGCCATGGAAGCGCTGATTGACCGGGCGCTGGAACTGGATGAGAGTTATGGGGCGGGCGCGATTCACAGTTTCATGATTACGTATGAAATGGCCCGCAAAGGAGCGACCGGCGACCCAACGGTGCGCGCGCGCCAGCATTTCGAGCGCGCGCTGGCCATCGCCGGGGAAAATAGTGCCGGGCCGATGGTGACACTGGCGGAGGCGGTGACCATCCAGAAACAAAACGTGAAAGAATTCGAGGCGCTGCTCAACCGGGCGCTGGTCGTAAACCCCGACGCCCATCCGGACACCCGCCTGCTGAATCTGGTGATGCAGCGCCGGGCGCGCTGGTTGCTATCGCGCAAAGCGGATTTATTCCTGATCGAAA
Organism: Verrucomicrobiota bacterium; assembly: GCA_037139415.1. Classification (NCBI taxonomy): domain Bacteria; kingdom Pseudomonadati; phylum Verrucomicrobiota; species Verrucomicrobiota bacterium. Next base: position 5,953 of record JBAXGN010000115.1, read on the forward strand.
ACGAAGAAAAACCGGCGGGCGGAAAACCTTGAATCCGACGTCAAAAGACACCTTTTTCAAATTGAATTTTCAACCGATGAAACAGTCAAATCAAATCATGAACCGATCCACGCGACGTTATGCGCTTTGTGCCACACTGGCTTTGGGGCTGCTGGCCAGCCTCGCCACCTTTGAAGTGGCCCATGCCGCCAGCGGGCCGGTGAAAGCGCGGCTGGGCACGCTGGCACCGAAAGGCTCCTCGTTCTACAAGCATCTTCAGGCCATGGGCGAGAAATGGAAACAGGCCCCCGGCGGCGGTGTGGCACTGACGATTTATCCCGATGGCACCATGGGCTCCGAGGCGGATATGGTGCGCCGGATGCGGTTGGGCCAGTTGCAGTCCGGCTTGCTGAGTGCCACCGGGCTGGGGGAAATCGAACCGTCCGTGGTGGGCCTGCAAAACCTGCCATTGATGTTCCGCTCGTTGGAGGAGGTGGATTTTATTACTGAGAAAATGCAGCCGCTGTTGGAAAAGCGGCTTGCCGAAAAAGGGTTTGTCGTGCTGTTTTGGAGCGACGCGGGCTGGGTGCGATTTTTTTCCAAACAACCGATTATCAGTCCTGAGGATTTGAAGAAAACCAAGCTGTTTTCCTCCGCCACGAGCGCCGCCGAAGGCGCGATTTATCGCTCGATGGGCTGCAACCCGGTTTCGTTGGAAACGATGGACATCATGCCGAACTTGCAGACCGGGCTGATTAACGCGGTGCCGTTGTTACCCACCTTTGCGCTGGCCGCGCAGGTGGACAACGTGGCTCCCAACATGCTCGATCTGCCTTGGGTACCGCTCGTGGGTGCCGTGGTGATGACCAGCAAAACGTGGGACGCAGTCCCGCCCGAAAGCCGGGAAGGCGTGCGCCAGGCGGCCCGGGAAGCTGGTAAATTCATCAAGGCCGACAGCCGTCGCGAGAGCGAGGAATCCATTGACGCCATGCGCAAACGCGGATTGAAGGTGAACACGGTTACCCCGGAGATCGTGGCCGAGTGGCGGCAGACGGCGGAAGCCGCCTATCCCAAAATCCGTGGCGGGACGGTGCCGGCGGATTTCTTTGATGAGGTTGTGAACCAGTTGAAGCTATTCCGCGCCGCGAAGGAAGGAAATAAACAGTGATTCCCGAAAGTCTGGTCGGTTTACCGGGTTCCCCGCCAACCGATGCCCCGGTTGCCGGTTGGCGTCTCTGGCTTCGCGAAGGGGAAAACCTGCTGGTCTCCCTGACCTTGGCGGTCATGGTGCTGCTGCCGTTGTTGGAAATCATCCTGCGCAAACTGTTTCAGACGGGCATCACCGGCACGTCCGCCTTTCAGCAGCACTGCACGCTGTTTGTCGGCTTGCTGGGCGGCATGTTGGCTGCGCGCGACCGGCGTTTGCTGGCGCTTTCCACCCTCACCAGCTTTCTCAAGGGCCGCTGGCAAACGGCGGCGCACGTTTTTAGCAGCGCCTTTGCCGCCGGTATCAGTGTCTTTTTGTGTTTCGCGGCGGTGCAACTGGTGGCTTCGGAACGCGAGGGCGGGAAAATATTGGCGTATGGCATTCCCGTCTGGGTCTTTCAGCTTATCATGCCGGTGGGTTTTGGCATCATCACGCTGCGCCTGCTCTGGCACGCCGCCGACAAATGGGGTGGACGCCTCCTGACGCTGCTGCTGGCCGGCGCGTTGGTTGGCCTCGCCCTCCATCCCCCCATCGCCGCCGATAGACTGGTGATGACCGGGCTGGTGACGCTGGTCGTGGCGGTGGTGCTGGGCGCGCCCATCTTCATCATGCTGGGCGGCGCGGCGCTGATCCTGTTTTGGGGCGAGGATCTCCCGATCGCCTCGATTGCGCTGACGCATTACTCCATTGTCACCAACCCGACGCTGCCCACGGTGCCGTTGTTCACGCTGGCTGGCTATTTTCTCGCGGAAGGCGGCGCTTCCAAACGGCTGGTGCGGGTGTTTCATGCGTTGATGGGGCAATTTCGCGGTGGCCCCGCCATCGTTACCGTCCTGGCGTGCGTGTTCTTCACCTCCTTCACCGGTGCGTCGGGCGTTACCATTCTGGCCTTGGGGGGGCTGCTGATGCCGGTGCTCATGGGGGCCGGGTACTCCGAACGCTCCACGCTGGGCTTATTGACGGGCTCCGGCGGACTGGGGCTGTTGTTTCCGCCATCCCTGCCGCTGATTCTTTACGCCATTGTGGCTTCCACCAACAACAAGGTCGGCGGCGTGACCATTGAGAAAATGTTTTTGGGCGGACTCGGGCCGGGCCTGCTGCTGGTCGCCATGGCCATCTGGCTGGGCTTCATCCTCGGGCCAAAGCAAACCACCGCCAGCCGGAGAGGGTTTGACCGGAACGAAGCCGGCCGCGCCATCTGGGCGGCCAAATGGGAACTCGCGCTGCCGGTGGTCACGCTGACCGCGCTCTTTGGCGGGTTCGCGACGCCGGTCGAAGCCGCAGCGGTAACCGCGCTCTATGCCTTTGTGGTGGAGACCTTCATCAATCGTGACTTCAAGGGACGCGACATTCCCCGCGTCATGGCCGAATGCGGCTTGCTGGTGGGCGGCGTGCTGTTGATCCTGGGCGTGGCGCTCGGATTCACGAATTACCTGATTGACGCGCAGATTCCCAGCCGGGGGGTCGAATGGGTGACGACGATGGTCAAGTCGAAGTACGCCTTTTTATTCGCGCTCAACATCTTCCTGCTGCTGGTGGGGTGCGTCATGGATATTTATTCCGCGATTGTGGTGGTGGTGCCGTTGCTGGTGCCGTTGGGGCTGGCGTACGGCATTAACCCGATCCATCTGGGCATTATCTTCCTCGCGAACATGGAACTGGGACTCCTGACCCCTTCGATTGGCATCAACATCTTTCTGTCCTCTTATCGGTTCAACAAACCGGTGCTCCAGGTCTCGCGCGCCGTCATCCCCATGCAATGCATGCTCTTCGTCGGCGTGCTGTTCATCACCTATCTGCCGCCGCTGACCACCTATCTGCCGCAATTGTTTGGACGGTAACTTTAGACCATTGCACCGGCAGCCGGTTGTGAGTAAACTGGACGCATGTTGGCTGTAAATAAACACTGGGTGGATGGCAAAGCCTCCGGCGACGGACGCTTCCGCCGGGCGCGCACCGCATAGAAGGTAACTGACTTTGGCCCCGCGCGATCCATCCATCCCCGATCCTGATGCCGAACTGATGCGGAAAATCCGCCGGGGCGACCGTGAGGCGTTTGCCACGCTGGTGGATAAATACAAACAGCCCGTCATCAATTTCACCGCCCGCATCCTGAATGATTCGCACGAGGCCGAAGACATTGCCCAAAACGTCTTCATCCAGGTTCATAAGGCGGCGGATCGCTACGATGTCTCGGCCCGCTTCTCCACGTGGCTCTTTACCATCGCGCGGAACTTGTGTTTGAACGAACTGCGGCGGCGTTCGCGCCATCCTGCCGAATCCATGGACGCCAATCTGGAGGCGGACGAAGAACATCCCGCACGCCAGATCGAGGATGCCTCGGTCCCCTCCCCGCCCGACGCCGCCATGCATGGAGAACTGAAGGAGAAAATCCAATCCGCCCTGGCCACCCTTCCGGAGAACCAGCGCACCGCTCTGCTACTTTGTCAGCAGAATGAGTTGTCGTATGAGGAGATTGCCAAAGTCGTCGGCAGTTCGCTATCCGCCACCAAGTCACTCATCTTCCGCGCCCGGGAAACTTTGAAGCAAAAGCTCAAGCCATACTTGCGCACCGGGGAATGGAAGGATTGAAATTACCCCATCACTTCGGATTAGCCTCCGTGTAACAGACCGCCTTTTGTTTCATGGAGTCCACGTTCAGGAAGAAGCTCCTTCCGGCAGACGAGCCGGCGTTATCAATCACCCAGATGGTCTCGCTCAAGGCGGCGGCAGAAGGCAGCAGTTCCGTCAAACGGTTCGGGCATTGCTTGATCAGTTCTTCCCGGAAACGGTGACCGGCTTTGCCCGGTGAGACGGCGAAGTAGAGCATATCCATTTCCACCAGATCGTTGAAGAAGTGTGTGCCGAGCGAAATATCCGGTACCAGGCCCTGATGCATCACCGCCATTTCGCAGATCACCGAGACGGTGTTGATTTCCGCAAAGGAAACCGGCACTCCCAGCGAGGGCATGGATGTGCCCCAGCGCCCGGGGCCGAGCAGCATGATGGTGGGTTTCTCCCCCTCGTGCTCGAGGTGCGTAAGCCGCCCGATGGCCCGGGCCACGGAATAGCGCTGGCTCATGCCCATCTGGGAATACACCGACGGCACCACGTAAATCAGCCGGTTAATCGCGGTGCTCAAGCTGTGGCCAATGATCGGCCCGCCGGATTCCAACATGATATGTTCAGGCTTGACGCTCGCTGGCATGCGCACGCGGCTGCCTTCGCCAAGGATCTTGACCTGGAACGGACGGCACTGGAGCAGGTTGATGCGGTAGTCGCCATCCGGCAGGAAGTTGACGGTGAACTCGGTATCTACCGGATGTTGGTAGGCATCCTGGAGGGTGGACAGCAATTCCCGCAACTCCTCAATCAAGGTCGTCTTGTCAAACACCGGGTCAAAGTTGACCATCCAATCGGTGCCGCTGCGATTGCTCAGTCCCTCCTCGGCGAAGAGTTCCAGCAGCGCCGGCGGCAGTTGCGGCGCGATGTCCTCAAAGTTTTTCGCCGTCAATTGATTATCGTTCAGGTCGAGCACATCCACCCGCCGCTGGGTATATTGGCGGGTATCGCCGCCTTTGCCCTCGGGCCGTTTCATCGGCGCATTCAGCGCCACGAGCCGCGTATAATCATCATCCGTGCGGTCCACCGCGCGCGTGCCCAAGCCAAAGACCATGCGCAACACCCCGGCGGCGGGGTCAATATCCTCATGCCAGACAAACGGGTTGAAGGAAAAGCCCACGCCGGCCAGTTGCGGGAAATAGGTATGCCCGTACATCTCGCCGGAAACGCGCTGCACCAACAGCGCCATCTGCTCATCCTGATCCAGCAGCCCGTGATGCCGCCGGTATTCCAGCCCCTCGACGTGCATCGTGCTGGCATACACGGTGCGCACCGCGGACATGAACGCTTGCAGCCGCTGCTCGGGCGTCCCCTGGTTGGCGCAAAACACGCTCTCGTACTTGCCTGAGAAGGCGTTGCCGTAATTATCCTCCAACAAGCTGCTCGACCGCACGATGATGGGCGATTGCCCGAAGTAATCCAGCATCTCGGCGAACTGTTCCTGGATGTAATCCGGGAACGTCCCCGTGAGGATCTTCTCGCGCGCCTCGCCGGCGTTCTTCAGCAGCACGTTGAAATCCTTTTGCCGGCGGCGCAGCCACCAGCAGCCGTTTTCCACCAGGTACGTGTAGAAAACATCCGCGCCGATGAAGAAGGAATCATGCACCTCCAGCCGCTGCTGCCATTTGGGATTCGCCTTCTTGAGGATGGCGCGCGCCAGCAACAACCCCAGCGTCTTGCCGCCAATCAGGCCCGTGCCCACCATGCGCTTCATGATCTCGATCATGTCGCCCAGGTCGAAATAGCGCCGGGCCAGGTTGAAGAAACGCTCGTCGCGCGTCATAACCATCTTCATCACGCGTTCGAGGAACGCCTCCGCCTCCGCGGCGGACTTCTTGCCGTTCTTCACCGCGTTCAACGTCGCCTGCGCCTGGCGGAACGTCCGGGTCCACACGCCGAGCCGATGGATGCTGAAATCCAGCCACGGCTGCGGCACATGCGCCAGCACCTCGGTGATCACCGCGCTGTTCGTCACCGGCTTGAAATCGCTGCCTTCCCAGGCGTGGATCATGTACATCGTGGGGGTGTAACGCTCGTACACCTTCTGCGGGTGCAGATACAACTGATCGCGCTTGCGGTGCACCTCCAGCACCACCTGCGCCGTGCGGCTGATGGGATCGGTGGCATGAAACGAATGCTGATCCTTGCGCAGCCCGAAGTAGGCAATCGTCTTCAGATCGTACAAATAGGGACACGTGATGCGGAAGAAATTGCCCAACATGCGGTCGCTGTACCAATCCGCCGCGAGATCGGACAACCAGTCGAAGACATAACACGCCCCGACGCCCTGCTGCTCGATGACATCCAGCATCTCACCCAGAAACTTCTCAAACCCCTCCTCCGGGCGCAACCGCACGCGGATGCCGCCCATGCTGTCACGGATCAACTCGCGATGCCGCGCAAAGCGGAAATACACCAGCTTGCGGTATTGCCGGCGGCACTCCTCCCAATATGCGAGCACGAACGGCAGATATTCATCCACGGTTTCCACCTGCCATACCACGTTATCCCCCGCGCGCAGCCCTTGCAGCATCTTATCCAGCCCGGGAAGCCCCGTGCTGAACGAGTCCAAATCCGTATTGAATTTTTCCATAATTCAGTTTGCCTGTCGGGCGCACAGCGATGTTCATGAGCCTCGCCGATTCCCGTCCGGTTACCCCTGTGCGACGTGGCCACTATGCCCGCAAACCCAATCCCTCGCAAGTCGTAATGGCACGAGGTGAATTCGCGGAGACGCCATCGCGTTCAATCATTCCCCAAAACACAAGTCGTCTGAGGGATATTCAAGCCGAACGATCCGGCAGACTGGACGGGCTTTGGCTGAGCTGTTTGATGCCATCGCGCAGGTAAAGCAGACCGGAAATTGCCGTGGCGATGGCCGCCAGCAAAGCGACGTGGTGCAGGTACAGCGCATCCCACTTGAGCATCGCCCAACCCACCGTCACCATCTGCGCACAGGTGGCCACCTTGCCGACCAAGCGCGGAACCACTTTGATTTTGCCACAGGTATAATAGATGACTCCCATGCCCAGCATCAGAATAATGTCGCGGCTGAACACGACGGCAGTCAGCCAGGTGGGGATTTTTGGTGTCAAATGCTGTTCATACAGGCTCAGCAAACCCAATCCACTTACCAATAGTAGCTTGTCTGCCATAGGATCCAGGATGGTACCCAGTTCGCTTTTCTGGTTATAGCGCCGTGCAATGTAGCCATCCACTCCGTCCAGGATAGCCGCCACCGTGAAGGCCAGCATGGCCAGCAGGCGATCCAATTCATTGCTCCCGGAAAAGTAGTACAGAAGTTGCACCACAAAAAACGGCACCAACAGGATTCGCAAAATTGTTATTTTATTGGCAGTAGTCATATCATGTCATGCGGATTAACATTCCATGGACAGCCGCTATTCGTCAACCCTCCAAAAAATGTTAAAACCGATGTTTAAAGTATTTTTGGCCCTTGCCCAAGGAATCGCGCGAGCCGTATTTTTTGGAGAGTGCGGCGGCAAGGCGGGGTGATGGGGGCCGCGCCGCCGCTTTGGATGGGCGCACAAGCAAATCCGGTGATTATCCCGTCCCGCTGGGCGGCGGCCTACCGCCGGACGTCCTTGGGAAGCCGCCGTCGCCTCCCGCGCGCACGCAACTGGACGGAGCAAATCCAAAGCGGTGTCGCCATCCGCCCCTTTCTCCCCCGGCGGTTGCCACCGCACTCCAAAATTTTCCGCACCACCACATTTGAGACTCGTCACCTCCGTTTCGGTTGTGCTGCTATGGGAACACCCGAACCGCCGCTTCCAGCTTGAACTAAACCGAGCTTGTGGCAGCCCTGAAAGGCGCACCAGAAAGTTGCGACTCGGCCCGGAATGGACTACTTTGGTCGCCGGCGAATGAAACCAACGCCCGAAACTCATACCAGCCAATCGGTGTGCGCGCTCGGGGTGGGGGACAGGGAACGACTTTATTCGTTGAAAAACAAGTTAACCAGATTTGAACCATTGATACGGACTGGAGCATGGCATGGCGCGACAACTAGAAGCATCGGATACCAGGATTTTGGATTTGATCCAGACGGAAGTCCCGTTGGATCCGCAACCCTTTCAGGTCATCGGGGAACGGGTCGGCCTGCCGGAAAGCGAAGTTATTCAGCGCATTGCGGCGCTCAAGACGCCGCCGCCCATTATCCGCCAGATCTCGGCGATCTTTGATAGCAAATCCCTCGGCTATCACAGCACGCTCGTGGCCGCCATGGTGGATGAGTCACACTTGGATCAGGCCGTCGCCGTTATCAATCAGCATCCCGGTGTTTCCCACAATTACCGGCGCAATAACGCTTTCAATCTCTGGTACACCCTCGCCGTGCCGCCGCACAGCATCCTGGGACTGGAGAAAACCCTCGCCATCCTGCACCGCTTGTCCGGCGCCAAATCCACCCGTCTCCTGCCCACCCTGCGTCTGTTCAAGATCGGCGTGAAACTTGATCTTTCCGGCAGCGCAGACCTGGCCACCCGCAGCGACAAGCCTGCCTTCTCCGCTGAGGATCAGGAGGCCGCTGCCGGCATTCCCGTCACGGAAACAGATAAACGCATGATTCGGGTGATGCAGCGCAACCTGCCGATTGTCTCCCGCCCCTTTGATAGTTGGGCCTCCGAAGCCGGCGTTTCCGTGTCCGAACTGCTCGCGGCCGCACGGCAATACATCACCGAAAAACGCATGCGCCGTTTCTCCGCCGTGCTAAAACACCGGGAAATGGGTTTTTCAGCCAACGGCATGGGCGTCTGGGATGTGCCAGTGGAACAACGCGAAGCCTTTGGGCGTGTGGCCGCCAGTTTTTCGGCAGTCTCGCACTGTTACGAACGCCCTAGTTATCCGGACTGGCCTTTCTCCATCTTCACCATGGTCCACGCCCCGACCCAGGATCAGTGCGATGGCGTTTTAAAAGCGATTTCCGAGGCGACCGGTATCACCCGGTATGGTGCCCTGTATTCCTCCAAGGAATACAAAAAAGTGCGGGTGCAATACTTTGCCGGAGATATTGAGGCATGGGAGACCGCTCACCAGCAAGACGCCGTGGCGTCCTGACGCTTAATGGGCAACGGCATCCGCTTCCATTCCACTGCGTGCGGAAGGTTTGCCGAGATAGTAAATTTATCTGGCAGAAGCCAAATCAATGAACCGCTAACGCCTAATAAAAAAGCGAGTTTGGCAGGCAAACGGCGCGTTCAGAAAAATCCCCCAAAATTCTGCTTGAGCTTGGCAGGAGAGTCTGGCTAAATCGCCGTCCCTGCTCGAAAGCCGGGCGTGGTAGGATACCCAAGTGGCCAACGGGGGCAGACTGTAAATCTGCTGACTTACGTCTTCGCTGGTTCGAATCCAGCTCCTACCACCATCTCTCCAATTACTCACTTGTCGGGCGCAAACCGGGCATTTCTGGTGGAGGAAGCAATTTATCTAGCGCAGGCGGAGGCGCGTTGTGGTTCGCATAGCCGTTTTTGCGCGTTGCACAACGCGATTTGTACTTTGCATAACGCGTTATGCGGCCCGCATAACGTCTTCTGCGCCGCGCATAACGCTCTGTGCGGTCCGCATTTCGTCTTGTGCGCCCCGCATAACGCGTTATGCGCAGAACATAAGGCTCCATGCGCTTAGCATAACGCCTTATGCGCATGACATAAGGCTCTGTGCGGACCGCATAACGCCTTATGCGGGGCGCATAACGCTTTGTGCGGACCGCAAATTGCCTTTTGCAACGAACAAATTCGGCCCTGCACGGCGCAAAACGGACTGTTTATCAGGCATTTAGGGATGTGCCGGGCGCAAACCGGGCATTTCTGGTGGCAGAAAGCAATTTATCCAAGGCAGGCGGCGGCGGGTTCCCCGCAAAAACGGCTGTAACCCCGTCCATGTTGCCGAATCTTACACCCGGAACAAATGGCACCGGAGGTTTTCCGGGTCGGTGACGAATGTGGGGACGCTGGTGGTCCGCAAAAATCAATCGGGCAATCCGACAAGGATTACGGTGGCAGACCATGGGGGAATCGGGTTCCGGCACTCCTTCTGTGTGCCTGCGATTCACGCGGCGCGGGAGGATGGATCGTTGGGGATGACGCGAAGCTCACTTCAGGAAATCAGGCAGGTAACCGTCGTTGGGGGCTTTTTGGCCTGTGGGGCGGGCGGGGTGGAGTTGCTGTTGTTCAGCGGCGCGCAGGGTGCGGTAGGAGCCTGTAAAGATGCGATCTTCTTTGCCGGGACCGGCTTCCACCCGGATGGCGCTTTCGCGCAAGAGGCCGCGATGTTGGACATTGATCTTGTGGCAGCGGGTTTCGCATAAGCCGCAGCCGACGCATTTGTCCGGCAGGATGCGCGGGGCGAGGAAGCCGCTATCGGCGACGGGATTGCCCGCGGCATCGGTTTCGGTGCCGACGCGCTGGAATTCAATGGCGTCGTAACCGGTGTTTTTGCATTCATCCACGCAGAGTTGGCAGGCGTCTTTGCCCGCATACGGCAGGCAGGTCTTGAGATCCAGGACGGCCAGCCCGATGTGCGCGGCCTTTTTCTCCGCGAGCGGCAGGGAGCGGATGGCGAGCGTGGGGCAGACTTGACCGCACCGGGCGCAACTGGGTTCGCACCCCGACCAGCGCGCCACCAGCTCGGGAGTCCAGAGGGCATTCAGTCCGCCGCGCAGTCCGGCGGGTTGCAACGCGTTGTTGGGGCACGCTTGAAAGCAGGCGCCGCAGCGAATGCACAGTTGCAGAAAGGCGTCTTCCGGCACGCTGCCGGGCGGACGCACCAAATAGACGGGCAATTCGCCGTTGGCGTTGAGCGCGGCGGGGATCAAGGCGGCGGAAGCGGCTCCGCCGAGTGCGCCGCACAGGAAGCCGCGCCGGGAAACGGGCGGATCGGTGAACATAGGGGCGGCGACGGGTGCGCGATCCAAGGGTTGCCAGCGCGGTTTGAATTGGATGGCTTGCGTGGGGCAGACCGTGGCACACGTTTCGCAAACGGTGCAATCCATGCCGCGCGTGCTCTGGTCGGGTTGGATGGCGTCGAACGGACAAACGGGCGCGCACTTGCCGCAATCCACGCAGGCGTCGGTCACTTTGCGTTCGCGCAGGCGCAGCAGGTTGCCCAGGGAAAACAGCGCGCCGGTGGGGCAGACGTAACGGCACCAGAAGCGCGGGCTAAGGACTCCCAAGCCGAGCACCACGAAGAATAACCCCAGCGACAGGTAATAGGTCCAGGAGAAGGCGGGAATCAGGTACCAGCCTTTCAAGATTCCCAATTCCAGCGGGCCGAGGATGAATTGCAAACCGCGCGTGACCACCGGGATGGCGGCGAGAAACCCGGACAGCAGCACCCCAAAGCACGCCGCGACCAGCACGGCAACGAGCAGATAATACTTGAGGTGAATCCACCCTCCGCGCTCATTCACGCGCCAGCGTTTGGGGAGGCGCGCGGTCAGGGAATCCGCCAGATCAATCAGGGTTCCCAGCGGGCAAAGGTAACCGCAGAACATGCGCGGCAGCCATAGGCTGAGCAGCAGCAAACCACCGGCCCACGCTAACGCGGGTAACCAGAGTTTGGCGGCCAGTGCGGCGGATAAACCCAGCAAGGGGTCCAGCCACAGGAATAATTCGGCAGGCAGTTGCTCGCGTTGCTGCAGCGTGCGATTATAGTCGGTGCCGCCATACGGCCAGCAGACGTACAGCAGCAACGCCAGGAATAGCAGCAAGGCAATTGCCTGGCACCACCGGCGGGTGCGATTTGCAACGGGCTTCATCGCATGCCCTGAGAGAGCGCTTTGGCGGTCGCATTGACAATGGCTTCGGCGGTGATGGTGGCGCCAGTGGTCAAATCAATGCCTTTGACGGATTGTTTCTCAACGATGCGGGTCGTGGTGTCCGCGATGGCGGTGTAAAACTGTTTTTCCTTGTGCTGAACCACCCGGACGCTTTGAATGCGCGCGTTTTGAACGGTCACCGCGACGGTCATGGGGCCGGCATAGGCTTCGATCTGGTGCTGGTACACGCCGTCCGGCACCCGCTTCAAATTCAATTGATCAAAGAGCCGGATGGCCTCCATGCTGGCGCGTGCGCGCTTGATATTTTTATCCGCGCCCTTCCATTCTTTAGGTGCGGCTATAACTTTCTGGTAATAAGCAATGGCTTGATCCGATTTGCCCGCCAAACGACAGGCGTCGCCGGCAGCACGAAAAGCTATATCCGGCATATCATCATGCGCCTTAGCTTCAGCGATTTTCAGCGCGCGATCCAAATCACCCAGATCAGCCCAGAGTTTGATCAGGCTGCCCTGCCAGGTTTCGTCATCAGTGATATCCTTGATCAAATCCACGCACATATCGCGGTTGCCGAGCTTCCAATAACATTCCCCCAGCTCCATGGCGTAATAATCTTCCGTGTAGGCGCTCAATTGGACGGTCTTGCGGTACCAGAAGGCCGCGCGCGCCCAATCGCGCAGCAGATTATGGTACATGCCCGCCAGATGCGCGGCGGTCTTGGCCAGCTTTTCCTTGTTGTCCTTGTTCACGGTCAGCACATGATGCATCAGCCGCACCCCTTCCCGCCATTTGCCGGGATTGGGGTTGATGATGTCCCAAGTGTATTGCCCCAGGTTGCGTTGCGGGTTCCACGGCTTATTTGTCACCGTCCACGTCAAGTCCAGCGTGGGAGGATACACCAGTTTCACGTCGTTCCACCAAACCGGCGGGGTCTTGCCAGCCTCAGCAATCAGAGCTTCCACCTGTTGCCGGGAGAGTTGGTTCGTGGTGCCAGCAGAAGGAGCGGCGGAAGCTTGCCCCCGCACCGAAGCCGTGCAAAGGAACAGAATGGTCAAGAGGCCCGGAAGCAATTGCATCGGGCATCGGCGCGTCATTAGTGAGCAGAACATGCGGGAAGCTTGCATCTTAAGATTTGTTCGGCAAGGTGGTAATTAAACGAATACAGCTATGGGCGATCTTGAAGATCAATGGTTGGCCGCCTCTTTCAATAGCGGTTCCAACACTTGCCCAAAAACGGCGGCTTGCCGCATGAAACCCAGATCATTGGGGTGCGAGCTGTCCACCGTGCCCTCGCCGTCATCGCCCAGGAGGTTTTCGCCCGGGATGTAATGAAGGCCTTTCACTCCGGCTTGGAGCAGTCGTTCGTAAGCCGCCTTGAGGGCTGCGCGGCTGGTGTCATTGCGCTGGCGCCGGCTTTGCAGAAGAAAGGCATCGGCATACGTGCGATCCTCAACCAGCAGGATGGGAGTCTTGGGGTGGGTGGCGCGCAGTTTCATGACAAATGGCTCAACGCGCGCAGTGACCTGGTCCGCCGTCATGTTCGGCAGGCAATCCAGCACGTAAACACTGGCATCCAACTCCGCCAATAGGTCGGCAAGTTCGATTTCCATTTTCCCGTTGCCGGAAAAACCCAGGTTGATATGCGGGAAATCATAGCGGCGACCAAGAATGGCGCTGTGCACCATGCCAGGTCGGGACGCGCACGCACCATGAAGAATCGAGGTGCCGTAGTACACCACCGGCTTGCGGGTTCCCGTTCCCCACGGACCGGCTTTGGTCAGGCTGGCGCCCTCGGGCACGCCCAGTTCCACGAAGCGGGTGCTGTTGTAGAGCGGCAGATAGAGCAAGTACTCGCGACGTCCGGGAGGAAGATTGCTGACCAGCGCCACGGTGTTGGTTTGCGTTACTGGTTTGGCCACGGCCAGCCATCGCCACGCGCCTGTTTCGGTTTTAACGTACAGATCCAACCCGCTAACGCCGGTGGCCGCCATGTGCGGCATGGCCAGGTTGCTGGAACCCACGGCCCAGCGGGCGTGGATCGCCGAGGCATCTGTCACGAACCGCACATGCATGCCGGAGGAATGACGACTCAAGCTCCATACGGCCTTGGGCACCTTTTCTTCCGCTTTGGCAGGCAGACGATCATAAGGCTCTTTGACGTCTGTCCAACCCTGCCCCTCGATACCGAGGGTGCGAATCTCCGTCCATTGCAGTGCTGTTTTTGGGGTTGCCGCCAAAGCGCTCAGGCCCGTTGCCAGGCAGAGCAGGGAAAGAATGGAGTATTTCATAAGGTCTGGGAGAATTATTGTGGCAGTTGGATTTCACGGCCCAGCAAAAAGAATTTACGTTCGGGGTACCAGAGCACCGGCTTGCCGTTGCGGACGGTCCAACTGGCGTAAAGCGCGAGATCAAGCCGGCCATTGGTGCCGGGTTTGCCCAGGCTGATGCCATTGTGATCCATAAAGAATTTGGGTTCATCAAACCAGACCGGTTGATCCGCGTCGGCCTTGAAGTAACCGTGAACCAGATGGATGGGGCGACGGTGGAAACCGCTATCGGTGGGTTTGTAACCCTGGTAGTTGCCATCATGATTGTGAATGAACAGGGCGTAATGACCACTGCCTGCGGTATTGCCGCCCAGATCGTACATCGGACACGGAGAGAGCGGATGCAATAGCGGTTCACCACCGTCCTTGCGCAGGAGTCGGCGCGGCTGGGTCCACGTTTCACCAATATCGCTGCTTACACTCCAGAACGGGCTGCCTGAGGCGGTGCGCATCACGCAGAACAACCGGCCATCCGGCAGTTTCACAACCGTGGGTTCCTGACAGGCGCTGACCTCGGGATAGTCGGGCGGCGGCACGGCGAGGGCTTTTTCATTGGAGGCAAACCAACTGATTTTGAGGTCCTTCACGGCCGGATTAGCATCCACATTCTCAAAGCGCATGAATTCGACGCGTGAATCAGCAGTGATCCATGATTTGCCGGGATTCTTGCGCACAGCGAAGCTGGTCCAGCGGGTAAACCCGGCAAAGTATTTGCCGTCCTTGCCCAGGCGTAGCGGTTTTTGCCAGCAGAGCATATTCGGCGGCATGTTGGTATCCGGGTTGTCATTGATGCTGCGCGCCACGCTGACATTCTGCGGCTGCGACCAGGTTTGCCCATGGTCATCGCTATGGATACCATCCAGCCAGCCGGTGTGATGATAGAAGGAATCAAACTTCCCGATGTGCTGGCTGTAGAGCACATAGATGCGCCCGGACTTGCTCACTAAAGGATAACCCCAACTGGCAATGAACCCGTCGCCCGCCTTTTTAGGCCCAGCGATAATCCGGGGTGCAGACCAGGTTTTGCCTTCATCGGCACTGCGCGCAAAGGCAATGTGCTGATCGGGTTGTGA
Organism: Verrucomicrobiota bacterium; assembly: GCA_037139415.1. Taxonomy (NCBI): domain Bacteria; kingdom Pseudomonadati; phylum Verrucomicrobiota; species Verrucomicrobiota bacterium. Next base: position 20,953 of record JBAXGN010000115.1, read on the forward strand.
TTCCGCCGAGCTTTGCGTCCACACGGCCATGAGCGAACCATCCGGGCCATCGAAGACAAGGAAGTGCTCATTGCCGGTATCGCTGACGACATCGCCATTCACCTCGGGCACAAAGACGATATAATCCGGTTTGGTGATGTGCAATTGGCCAGGGATGCGGGCCTTAAGATCGGCGGCAGTGGCAATAAAGTTGGTGCTGACTTTGACGGTGGCCGTCTTGGCGATATTATTGGTAGCGGGTGCAGCGAGGCCAGAGGTGTTCCAGCAGATTGCGCCAACGAGGATGGGTAGCAGGAGGTGTTTCATGGGTTTTTGTTATTTGGGATATGGCACTCCAACCAGTGTGTGGAAGAATGCTGTCAGATTATATATTCGTGAGTGATTCAAATCAAAGGCTTGCCTATATGCGATAATTGATCCAGGCGACCGGCCAGGAAATGCCGGACGTTGTTCAGGCTGGCTTCACCCATGCGGCGGTTGGCCTCGCGGGTATTGGAGCCGACATGAGGGGTCAGGACCACGTTGTCCAGTTTCCGTAGGTCTTTCCCTGCCGCCACTGGCTGGTAGGGTTCGTGTTCAAACACATCCAGGGCAGCGCCTGCCAATCGGCCGGTGTTGAGCGCATCGAACAGCGCCGATTCATCCATGACCGCGCCGCGGGCCGTGTTGATCAAGAGTGCGCCCGGCTTAAGCCAGGATAACCGTTCTGCGTTGATGAAATGGCGGGTGGTTGCATCGGAGCGCAAGTGCACGCTCAAGATGTCGCATTGGCGGAAAATATGTTCTGCCTTGTCGGTGTAGAAATCAATGCCGCTGGTTGACTGATGGCTGGCCACCGGTTGCCGTCCGGCTACGATGACCTTCATGCCAAAGCCGAAGTGAGCCATGGCAGCGACCTTTCGGCCAATGCCACCCAATCCCAGAATGCCGAGGGTTTTGCCACGCAGTTCCATGCCCGCAGTACTGCGGAAGTTGCCTTGGCGCATATCGGCATCCAGTTGAGCGACGCGCCGCACGAGACTGCCCATCAGCCAGAAGGTATGTTCCGCGACGCTTTCATCCAGCACGCCGGGGGTGTTGGTGACGGCGATACCGTTTTTATGGGACAAGGCTTTATCAATGCTGTCATGACCGACCCCAAAGCGGGAGATGATGGCGGGTCCCTGTTTGGCCAGCGCCCCATAGAGCGGGCCGCGATACGGTGCCACCCCAACAATCACTGCGCGGATTCGGCGTGTGGACACCAGTTCGGCCAGCGCGCCTTCTTCGGGTGGTGCTGCTTCACAACGCACATCGGCGGCGGCCTTGAAGACCGCTTCCGCTTTCACGTATTCCGGCTGGGTAACCAAGATCGTTTCGCTCATACAGATTTTTTCCTGGCTTGCAACATGCGTTGGCAGCCTTCCCGGATGAACAGGGTGTCGAGCCCACACGCAATAAAACGGAATCCCTCCGCAATCCGCTGCTGCACCGCTTCCGGGGCCGTTGGCACCACGTGGATGCCCCCCGGGACGCCAGCGCGCTGGCAAGCCTGGAGGATGGTTTGCTGCGCCGCTTGTACCTTGGGATGATCCAACTGTCCGGCCAGGTCCATGGAGGTGGATAAATCATAGGGACCGATCAGTACGGCATCAATGCCCGGCGTTGCCAGGATGGCATCGGCCTGGTTGACGGCGTCAATATGTTCCAGCATGACGACGACGACGACCTCGTCATTATGCCGCTGGTAATATCCGGCGAAATCCTTGCCGTAGCCAGTGGCGCGGCAGAGGGAAGCACCGCGCACACCCGCCGGGGGGAACTTGGCCATGGCCACCGATTGTGCCGCCAGCGCCGGGGTGTTGACCGATGGCACAATGATGCCGGCAGCCCCGAGGTCCAACACCCGCTTGGCCAGCGACGCATCGCACTCCGGGAGCCGCGCCAGCACCTCGCATCCGGTTCCCTGAACGGCCAGCGCCAGATGGTAGAATTCGCTGAGTTCGGTCGCGGTGTGTTCCATATCCACGCCCAGGAAGTCGAAGCCTTCGCCCGCCATGATTTCGGCGATGGCCGGATGCCCCATCAGGGTCCAGCCGCCTAAGACTAGTTGTCCGGAACGGAGTTTGTTTTTTAGATCGCTCATAGATTACAGGTGCCGGTCACAAATTCTGGTGACTCAAGCCGCCGGCAAAGGATGGCTCCAAGGTTGGCGATAGGGGCGCTGCAGCAACCGGGTGGCCTCGGCATCCCCGGTGACCATGCGCTTTGGTGGATCGTACACCAAGGGACGGCCCAACTTCATCGAGACATTCGCCATGATGCAACTGGCCGTGGAGATGTGCCCCTCCTCGATGTCCGCCACCGGGCGTCCTCGGGTAGCCACGGCGGCCAGGAAATCCTTCATGTGCAGGCGTGTTGCCGGCGCGGCGTTCAATTCAATGCCCTTCTCAGTCACATCCTCGGGATACTGTTCCTTTTCGAAGACGCAATCAAAGTGGATCGGTTTGGCGTCCTTATCCAACGGAATGAAATCAGCCCGCATGGTGCTGGCCTTGAGCGTGCCTTTTTCGCCATAGATGAAAATCGCCCATGGATAATCGGGATCAGGCGGGGTGCCCCAAGTGCGATGCGTCCAGGCGCAGTTGAACTCGTCGTGTTCAAACAAAGCGGTCTGGGTGTCCGCAATATTGGATTTGCCGTCCTTTTGCACGAGGATGCCGCCGGAAGAACTGATGCGCTTGGGCCAGCCCAACTTGAGCATCCAGCGCGCGGTATCATACATGTGCACGCACATATCGCCAATGATGCCGTTGCCGTATTCCATGAAAGTGCGCCACCAGCGGATGTGCGGCAGCCCATCATACGGGCGCAGGGGTGCCGGGCCGGTCCACAGCTCATAATCCAAATAATCCGGCACCGGTTGCACCGCGGGATTCCCGTTGGCGCGCATGTGGAAATAACAGCACATTTCAACGTGCCCGATCTTGCCCAACAGCCCGGCCTCGATCACCTGCTTCTTCGCCGCGATGAGATGCGGGGTGCTTTTGCGCTGAGTGCCGACTTGCACCACGCGCTGGAGCCGTCGTGCCGCCGAGAGAATGGCCTCGCCCTCCATGACATCCACGCTGATGGGCTTCTGCAGATACACATCCGCGCCGGCCTCCATCGCGGTAATGGCCTGCAACGCGTGCCAGTGGTCGGGAGACCCAATCAACACCAAATCCAGGTCCTTCTCCTTTAGCATTGCGCGATAATCCGTATAAGTGCGCGGTGTTTTTTTAGACTTCTGCCGCTGCGCCACAAGTTCCGCTGCTCCCGCAAGCAACTTTTTATCCGGGTCGCACAAAGAAACAACCTCCACCGGAGCCACCTGAATCAAACGGCACAGATCGCTTTTACCATACCAACCAGTGCCAATCAGGCCCACGCGTTTAGGCGTTCCCCCGGCCAGTTCCGCTGCGGATGCCAAGCCAGACGGCAGCAAGATGGCCGCGCCCAAGCCCAGGCCGGACCGGCATAAAAATTGGCGACGAGAGGCGATACCAGCGATGTCGTTTATATTCTTCATATTTGATGCTTATTGATTTTGGACATTCTTAATACTTTCCCGGCTGCTGGCAAGCTTGCAGCGTATTTTTTGATGACCGCGATTTCGCAGCACGAATAGAAAACTACTGGGAACACCCGTGTGTACCGTGGGGTGAGCCTTTTCGCATTTCCGGGGCCTCAGCATTTTCGTTGATCACCCTTAAAATGCCATCAATCCTCCTTTACAAAGCCCTTTGTCACCGTTGCAAAGGCCTTTGTAAGGCTGACAAAGGCCTTTGGAAAGGAGGAATCAGTCACTGGAATGGTCATCCGTATTCGCGCTAAGCACACCGCCAACTATTATGGCATTTTTTTGTAACTGATTGCCTGACTTATGGATGACTCACGAAAACCGGTCCAAGTGTCACCACGAAAATATTTATAGCCCCCTTGGAATGCCTGAATTTCTCCTTTCCAAAGCCCTTTTCCTGCTTGGAAAACCCCTTTTCCACCGTGGAATACCCGTTTTCCAAGGTGGAATGGGCGTTTTCCAACGTGGAAAAGCCACTTTCCAAGGTGGAATGCCCCTATTCCAGCTTGGAATACACGTTTTCCACCGTGGAATACCCCTTTTCCAAGGTGGAAAAGGCCTTTGGAAAGGAGGAATACCCGTCCGGAAAGGAGAAATTAGGGTCTGGAAACTTGAAAATTGACTCCGAAAGGGTGGTTTTCGCCTACGGTGGGCTGACGCCCTGATTTCTCCGCTACGGACCTGGGGGACGCACGGTTCGGAAACCAAGGTAGGAGTTGAAGTCGTCCGGGCCGCCGTTGCCGCGGTTCGCCGCCCGGCAGCCCCTCGCGCTGTAGTCCCAACTGCCGCCGCGAAACATGCGGTACGAGCTCGAAGCAGGCCCGCGCGGATCGGTTTGGGCCACACTCCCATAGCCTCCATACCAATCCCAGCACCACTGCCAGACGTTTCCAGCCATGTCGTAAAGACCATAGCCATTGGGGTCAAACGAGCCCACCGGACTGGTATAAGGATAGCCATTGGTAGCGTACGTGGGATGATATCCACGGGTGCTGCTTACGTCATAACTGTAACTCGCATCACTATAATAATTCGCATTGCTGTGGGTGATGGTGTTCCCGCAGGGAAACCGTTTGCCACTCAGACCTCCCCGCGCCGCATATTCCCATTCCGCCTCCGTCGGTAACCGATAGCCCGCGCTCCAATTAACATACGGAGCGACTTGGCCAGTTTTATATACGGTGGTCAGCCCGGCATCCGTGTAATAGGCCGGCGTCAAACCCTCCTTTTGGTTTTGTAAATATAATTGTGTAAATGTTTTTTTGTTTTGTTTTTGTTGTTTT
>JBAXGN010000116.1 GCA_037139415.1 Verrucomicrobiota bacterium
TGGTTGACAGAACCGCCCCAGGAATGACCGGCCCGCCGTCCGGCATGTTTGACCACCCGGCACCCGTTGACCGTCCAGAGGGCAGGGGATGGCGTTAAATCGGCATGGCTTACCACCTGCAACCCGCCCTCAAAACCATCATTGAATCACAGTGAACCATAGCGGCAATTACTGTGTTAGTGCATACGCTTTACATACACTCTGCAAAAAACGCACTGCCTAAAACTTACATTTTAAGGCTGTTTTTACGTGGAATTTTAACGAAGTGGCGGAGAGAGGGAGATTCGAACTCCCGGTACCTTTTGAGTACGCACGCTTTCCAGGCGTGTGCTTTAAACCACTCAGCCATCTCTCCGCACAATTATCATCAACGACCTACGAATACGAATCTCGGCCCAGTCTGCCCCTTGGCCATCGTAATCTGATACTGTTTCCAGAAACAGCGATCAGATCACGGCCGCCAAGCGCTGGGAGCAAATACCAGTTCCGAGCTTGATTCGCTTCGTACCGTCGCGAAAATTATTTGCATGAATCCGCGCCGAGGGCAAGCGCATTCGTCATTCGTCATTACCGGCGAAAACCTCGCCTGGGCCTGATGATTTGTTTAATTTAATGCAATGCGTTTCTGATAAAATGAATAATATTGCTTTATAACCACGGATTCTGTGCTACTTTAGCCGTGTGAATACCAGCATTCCAAAGATTCAGAGCGATTCGTTGCAACCGGGGCAGGTGTGGAAAATGGCCGATTGCAACCTGGAAATTGGCAAAGTCGGCAAGCTCCTCGTGCATTACAAACACTACCGTGGAAAGGTAAAGCGAGTCCAAACTTCGCTCACCACCAAGCGGGAGATGTGCAAGTATCTGCTCGACCACAAAGCGGTCAAGGTGGCTGCGTGAAGATAACTCGGCTTGATTGGTTGGGAGCGTGGGTTTAGGCCGCGTTTTTCTTGCAACCAATCTGCTAGCCGAGGCTTGGCGATGGATAAAGCATGGGGCCGGAGTAACTCCAGAAAAAACTTTCGCTGGCTTGACCCTTTTGCCGGGGACGCCTATAACCACTGGTCCATAAGCGCGGGCGGTTCGGTCAACCGCGCCAGCGCGGGATGCAGTGCCTCCATAGCTCAAATGGATAGAGCGGCGGTTTCCTAAACCGTTGATCCCTGTTCAATTCAGGGTGGAGGTACCAGTTTTTATACTCAGTGGTTTATGAACTATTACTCGCTACCATTGGCCTTGGTGCTGGCCGTTGCCTTGGGTGTCCTGGTCCGGGCGCGGGCGGATGAGATGGCCGCGCCTGCCGCCAAGTGCGTCGTCTGTGGCACCGAACTCAAGCCGGGTGCCAGTTACCTGTCATCGGGGGGGAAAGCGTATTGCGGACAAACGTGCCTTGCCCAGACCCTCCCCAAATGCGTCGTCTGCGGCCAACCGGTACTCAACGGGTTGGTCGGTGCGGATGGCAAGTCCTATTATTGCTCTGCCGCGTGCCTGCAAACCACCTATCCGCCCTGCGCCATCTGCGGCAAAAAGAATCGAGATGGCAGCTACATTGCTACGGGCGACAAGGTCTATTGCAGTCCGGAATGCCATCGCAAATCCTGTCCCAAATGCGCGGTCTGCGGCCAGCCAGTGGTCAAAGGCCTAACCAGCAAGGATGGCCGGAAATTCTTCTGCTCCACCCAATGCCTGGAAACGACCTATGACACCTGCACGCACTGCGGAAAGAAAACCAACGGCGGCACGCATTTTAACGGCGACCGCACCAGAATATTTTGCCGCACCTGTGGGGAATTGACGAAATGCTTCAACTGCGGCCTGCCGGATGAATGCCTGAGCCTGGACGATCATCGCCCGATTTGCCAAGCCTGCAAACGCACCGCGATCATGGACCTCGCCGCCGCCCAATCGCTCTTGAACGAGGTGCGCAAAACTATGAGGGACAAGCTGGCCATTGGCACGGAAAGCGACATCCAACTCGCCCTGGTCAGCAATAAACAACTGAACAAAACCACGCGCTGGGCACCCCAGGATTCCCCTGAATTGGGCCGTTACCAATACACGGCCACGACGAATACGATACGCTACACCACCACCGGCAAACCGGATGATGTCAAAGTGACTATCAAGGAGACGCATGAAATCCAACTGCTCTACGGGATGAGCCGGTCAAAATTCATGGAGGTGGCCGCCCATGAACTCGCCCATCAATGGATGCAGATCCAGTACCCCGGCATCCAGGACACTAAAATCAAGGAAGGCTGGGCGGAATATACCGCCAGTCGGGTGAATTCACTCTACCAGTTCGACCTCCAAAACCTGCGCCTGGAAGGCAATGATAACCCGATCTATGGCGATGGCTTTCGCATGATCCGCAGCCTCGCTGAGACCAAGGGGAAACGGGGTTTGCTCGAGTTTTTGCACGCCAGTAACGACGCGCACCGCTGAAAGATGTAAAAAAAGGGCACCGCCAAAGCGGTGCCCGGTTAATCAGATCACGGGAACAATCGCTTAATATTCGCGGTTCTTCACAATGCCGGGTTGCGGAATGGGGTATTTGCCAGCCGCATCGGCCACCAGCGGTGCCGGGGAATCCTTGGTCAACTTGTCCAGGCCGGGCGCAAATTCATGTTCGCAATTGAGCATCTGGTCAAAGGTGATTTCCTGGCCGGTATGCGCCGCCATACGGCCCATGCTGGTGGTTACGCTGGCTTCGACACCGCGTTTGACTTCGCTGTAGGGCTGATTGTTGCGGATGGCGGTGGTCAGGTCATTCCATTCGTTCAGGTAGGGATCGGTTTCGCCAGGGATGGCTTTGGATTCCCAAAGCTGGCTGGCGCGATCCGGATTCTGGCCCTTGTAGGTGCTGGACGGCGCGCCGCAGTCGCTGTTCTTGGAAGCGATGGCCAAACCCTTGCTGCCATGGACGTAGCTGGCGTAAATATCCTTGCAACCCGTCATGCAGCGGCCGTCGAAGTTGAATTTGCTACCATCGGCGAAGGTGTATTCGACCGCATAGGTATCCAAATTCTGATCCACATAGGTAATGCCTTCAGGGCTCTGGCGGTAATGACGGCCACCCAGCGCCTGGGCTTTCACCGGCCAGGCATTCTTCATCCAGCACAGATGATCAATGTGGTGGATGTAGAAGTCGCTGTAGTTGCCACCGCTGGCCCACAGGAAGCTGTGGAAGCGCTGGATTTGGTAATCCAGTTCGCTGATGTCCGCCGGCTTGGGCTTGGAGGCGAAGAAGCCAACCGGGCCGTGCATGCGGTAACCACGCATCAGAATGATGTCGCCGATCTCACCGTCCTCAATGCGCTTGTGCAGTTCCTGGAGCGGGCGGGCGTGGCGGGACATCAAGCCCACGCCGACTTTCAGGTTCTTGGCAGCCGCGTCTTCGGCGAGTTTGAGCATGCGCCGGCTGCCTGGTCCGTCCACCGTAACCGGCTTTTCCATGAAGACGTTGAGGTTTTTCTCGATGGCGTAGGTGAAATGGACCCAGCGGAAGGCCGGTGGGGTGGTGAAGATCGCCACGTCGCCCGGCTTCAGGCAATCCATGGCCTGCTTATAGGCATCCAAACCGATGAACTGACGATCCTGAGGTACCTCCATTTGCGGCCCAAAATGCTTCTTCAAGTTCTCAAAACTGTTTTGCAAGCGGTTGGGGAAAACGTCAGCCATGGCCACGAGCTTGACCGGGCCGGTCTTGACGGACATGGCGTTGGCCGCCGCGCCCGAGCCGCGCCCGCCGCAGCCGACGAGGGCGATCTGGATGGTGTCACTGCCGGCGGCATGGACGTGCGGAAGGGCCACGCCCGCAAGGGCGGAGGCTGCGGCCAAGCGACCGGTGGTTTTGATAAACTCGCGACGCGAGCCATTGGACTGTTGATTGTCGTTCATAGTATTGCTGGCGGTTGTTTTGTTAGTACTTCGACGCCCCGCCTGCGATTCCAGGCAAGGCCTCTATTTCATATTCTGTAAAGTCGTTGGTAATTCCATATCATGAGATGATTGAGAGTGCAATGGCTTTGTGACGATCGTTAAAATTGGGCAGCGGTTTGAATATTTCAGTCTTTCAAGTCATTGCGACTTGCGTTTTGCCAGCGTGAGCGTTATTGGTGTGCCGATGTTTATGGCTGCCAATTTCATAAAACGACTGATGTCCTGCCGTATCAAGGCCGCCATCGGACATGGTTATCCATGAATGGTACCACTCCCAAAGTAACCGTCATCCTGACGGTTTATGAACGAACCCAGTTTCTGCGTGAGGCCATTCAGGGAGTTTTGCAGCAGGATTATGACAATTATGAGGTGTTGGTGACGGATGATTCGGCCAGCGCCAAAATTCAAAGCATTTGCGAGTCGCTAAATGTGGGGGGGAGAATCAGATATCGGAGTAATTCTCCGCGCGCAGGGGTGGCGTTGAATGTGCGTGCTGCGTGGATGGAAGCGCGCGGGGAATTCGTCACCATCCTCAACGATGATGATGCCTGGGAACCAGGCTTTTTGCGTCACTTGGTTTCCGCACTACAAAAAAATCCTGATTGCGTTCTAGCCTTTTCGGATCACTGGCTCATGGATAGTCAGGGGCAAATTGACATTGCGGCTACGGATGCCAATACCCGGCTTTACCGGCGTGATCGTTTACCCGCCGGCCCGATAAGCGCCACCGCGGACCTGGTGTTAATCGGCAATAGTGTTCCGCTCGTCATGGCTGCAGTTATTAAAAAAAGCGCCATCCCCCCTGAAGTGCTTTCCCGGGAAGTTGGCGGCGCTTATGATTTTTGGCTTTCCTGTTGTCTGGCCGCCACCGGCCGCCCGTTTTGCTATGTTCCGGAACGGTTGACCCGCTACCGACTGCATCCGCAAATGGAAACCGCGCGTCAAGCCGAGGGCAAATCCCTGGAAATGGTGCATATTTTTCAAGCCCTGCTGGACACAAACAAGTTTCCCCGGCACGCGCCATTAATCCGCCGCCGTTTGGCTGGGGCATTTTTCCAATGCGGCAAGGAAAGTCTGCAATGGGGAAACCGCCGGAATGCCCGCCACTATTTCAAACGCTCGCTGGCAACGGCGGTCTCCTTGAGACCTATCGTGGGATTGATGCTGGCTTGTCTGCCGGATCGGAAAACTGGCGATACAAACCGCGATCCGGCCTGAGAGAATATTCTACCTGCCTGGCCAGCCACGATGCGTTCCAAGAGAAGTGTAACGTTTTGCGTTGCGTTAGCGTCTAGTGCAGTAGCTTGAACGACTGTGGTAACCATCTTAGCGAAACGAAAGTAACCGGCGCTGGCAACGACGCCTTGTGCTTGGCCTCATGGCCCCGGCACCAGGTAAAACTGGCGTCCTTGGTGCTCGTGACGGCGGTGGCGGCTGCGTGGTTGGTTTCCGCCGGGCATCACCGACCGCTCGAAACGCAGTCCGCCAGTCACTTGGAACTGCCATGGATCAAGCCCGCTATCGAAGCCCCCAATAGCTGCCGCCATGTGTTTTTCAGTCCGGCGGCCCGAACAAACGTCAGTTATCTGCTGTACCTGCCGCCGGATTATGTGCGGGATGACAGCCGGCGCTACCCGGTCCTGTACTGGCTACACGGCACAGGCTATGGGCTGATTGGGGTTCCGGAGTTCGTGCAGCATCTGGATCAGGCCATCCGCGATGGCCGGGCGCCGGCGATGATTGGCGTGTTTGTGAACGGTCTGACGCACAGCCGGTACCTGGATTCCAAGGATGGCCAGGCACCAGTGGAGAGCATGTTTATTCATGACCTGATCCCGCATATTGATGGCGCGTACCGCACGCTGGCGTATCGGGAAGGACGAATCATTGAAGGCTTCTCGATGGGTGGTGAAGGGGCGGCCCGGCTGGGTCTAAAGTATCCGGAAATATTTGGCGCGATCTCGGTGGTGGCTGGTGCGTTTCCAAATCTGGAGAACGTGTTAAAATTCCAAGGGTCCGTCTTCCATGAGGTATATGGGGATGATTTTTATTATCTGCTGGAGAATAACCCGCGTCATTTCGCGGAGATCAATTCGTATCAAATCTCCGGACACACGGTTATGCGCATCGTGGTGGGGACGGCGGATAATCTGTGCCGGATCAACCATGCGTTTCATATCCGCCTCCAGCACTTGGGGATTGACAACGATTTCGAGGAGTTGGACGGGGTGGCGCATGATCATACGGCCATCTACGCGGCCTTGGGAGAGAAGAACTGGGATTTTTATTGGGAAGCCGTGAAGCAGGGACAGCCACTTCCGGAGCCGATGACGGCGAGGGATGTGGATGATGAGGGAGATGGACTGTAAGGGGAAATGCGGATTGCGGAAGGCAGAGGGATCAGGAATGGGTGAATCGAGCGGCAATGGCCTGATCTTCGGTGCCCACCACGCTGACGTTCGCGGCAGAGCAGCAGCCCTGCGACAGGGCATCGCACGCGGCGACACATTGCCAAGCGGCGGCGGCAATCAGACCCTCACCCAAGATCATTTTCGGACTCAACCGGGCGGCGGTCCAATCGCGCCAGACATCCAATTCGGCAGCGCTGGCGCGGCATTTGCCGCGCACGCTGTCGCACAGGAGTTCATCCGGCTGGCAGGGCGGCAGAGCGGCTCGCATGGCGCGAACAGCATTGCGCCGGGTCAGGTGGGGTGAGTAGCGCATCGGGTCGGTGATGCAGGACAACTCGACATTTGACGGCGCAGTGCCCAAATAGACGGCCCCGGCACCACCTGCCGGTTCAGCGGAATGGTCGTAATGCCAGACGACGTCCACGAGCAGCCAGTTGATTTCCTCGGAGCCGACGACGAGACAGCCATCCACACTGCCATCTTGAAGCCAATCCGCCGCGAGGCTCAGTCCGTGAATAAAGGCGGAGCCATCCCCAAGCACGGAGTACACCTGAACGACGTTGGTGAGAACGCAGGCAACATGGCTGGCGGGAGCGTTGAAAACGGTTTCCGGGAACACCAGTGGGCTGGCGGTCAGCGGGTCTTGCAGGACTTCGCGGAAAAAGCGTTCGGTGTATTGCACGCAGCCAGCGTTGACGCACATGACGAGGCCGAGCCGGGCCGGCGGAGCGGGCAACCGACTGGTGGCGGATTGCAGCGCCTCCAGCGCGGCACTGGCCGCGTGGGTGGTGATGGGGCTGGTGCGGCGCAAACGCGGATGCGCCACGAAGGCGGGGCGCTGCGCGGGTGGCGGCACTTCCCGGACGCGGAACGGCTTGGTCCAGCCGGGGCGAGGTAACGCTTTGGCGGGGATGGGTTCACCCTTGGTCAGGGCGTCGCGCAAAGCAGGCACACCCCAGCCAGCCGGGGAAACCGCACCGAGCCCATGAACGTAAATGCGGCTCATACCCACCTCCGCAGGATGATGCTGGCATTGGCACCGCCAAAGCCGAACGAGTTGGAAAGGACGGTATCCACCCGGGCCGCCGTGGGGCGGGTGACGATCGGAAACGCGCAGATGGGATCAGGGGTTTGCAAGGTGACCTCCGGCGGGAGCCATTGTTCACGCAGGGCCATAAGGCCGATGACGGCCTCCACGGAACCGGCCGCGCCGAGCAGGTGACCGACGCTGGCCTTGGTGGAGCTGACCGGCAAAGTGGCGGCGCGCGCGCCAGCCCAACGGTTAATGGCCTGGGCTTCCGCACCGTCGTTCAGGACGGTGCCAGTACCGTGCGCGTTGACGTAGTCCACCTCCGCCGGAGTGATGCGGGCGGAGGCGCAGGCAGCGGTCATGGTGTTCAACGCGGCGTTACCCTCCGGATGCGGCTGGGTAAGGTGATGCAGATCAATCGCGTGGCCATACCCGAGAATCTCCCCAAGAATGGGCGCGTTCCGGCGTTCGGCGCTGGCCAGGGTTTCCAGCGTCAGAACCGCCGCGCCTTCACCCACGGCGAGGCCATCGCGCCGGGCATCGAAGGGACGGCAGGTGGTTTGAGACAGCGCCTGCAGAGAATCAAACCCGGAATAAACCAGGAGGCTTAGGGCATCGTAGCCGCCGGCCAAAATGCGTTCGGCGCGGCCCCATCGCAACATTTCAAAGGCGTGCCCGAGGGCGTTGGTGCCAGAGGCACAGGCGTTGACGAGGATGGAAACCGGGCCACGGGTGCCAAGGGCCTCGGTCATCTGGCGCACCTGGGTCTGGGACATGTATTGCCAGGCACGGGTAGCTTGGCGGCGATGTGCGTTAGGCTGGTAAAAGGCCTGGCGATAATAGACTTCGCCCATGGACATGCCGCCGCTGGTGGTACCGATGACACAGGGGAAATCGTCGTAGCGCTGCCAACCGGCCTGGGTCCACGCCTCATGGGCGGCCAGCACCAGCAGCCGGGCAGCGCGGTCTAGGCGGCGCGCATTCTTGGCGGTCAGCCGGGTTTCGGGCAGATCGCGGGGCAAATCCACTTCAGCAGCAACCTTGGTACGATGGCGGGAGACATCGAACAGGGTCACAGGGCGAACGGCGACACGGCCTTCACGGAAACCATCCGCATTGGCGCGCCAGCCGAGGCCGAGCGCGGTAATGATGCCCGCACCAGTGATGACGACCCGGGGCGGCGACGAGGTAGTTGGAGCGGGAAAGAGCACGCGGATTCCTAGGATAACGAGGATTCAGGCAGGCGCATGGCGCCTTTGCGCCAGTTGCTGGCAAGCTTGTTGACCCCGCCCTGGAACGCCATGTTCATGGGCAGGAAGAAACGCCAGAAGGAGGAGGTGCCCCACAGGCGCTTGAAAATTCCGGAGGGACCGTAACAGGCTTGGAGCGTACGATAGTAGCCCTCCTGCAACTGGTCGGTCGTGAAATTCTTCGGGCGATAGACGACGCGCCCGCCATCGTAATAGTTCCAATCCTCGGTAAGCAGGCGGCCCTGTTCCTTGAACCGCTTGAAGACGCGGGTGCCGGGATACGGGGTGAGGATGGAGAAATGAGCGATCTCAATTTTGTTGGCCAGGACAAATTCCAGAGTGCGGTCCATGACGCTGAGTTCATCGGTGTCGAAGCCGAACACGAAGGAGGCATCAATGCCGATACCGTGGTCATGGATTTTTTGGACGGCCTCGCGGTAGAATTCGGGATGGTTGACCTTTTTGCCGATGGCGTTGAGGGTATCCTGGGAGAGGGTTTCAAAGCCCATGAAAAAGCCCATGCAGCCGCTGCGCTGGCAGAGGCGCAGGAGTTCGGTGTCCTTGGCGATGTTCATGGAGGTCTGGGCGAACCAGCGCCACTTCAAATCGGCCAGGCGGGTGAACAGTTCGCGGGCATAGGTGCGGTTGGCGACGATGTTGTCATCCACGAACAGGATGAGGTTCTTGAGCGTGAGCGGCCCGCCCTCGAACCAACGGAGAGCGCGCACCTCATCCATGACTTCATCGAGGGTGCGGGTGCGGTAGGCACCACCGAAGGAAGTGGTCACGGCGCAGAACTCGCAATCGAGCGGGCAACCACGTGTGGTCTCGACGAAGTGTACCGGGAGATAGTTTTTCTTGCGGAACAGCTCGCGGTCCAGCGGCGGCAGATGCAGGAGGGAGGGTAGACCGTTTTCGTGCCGGTAAAGGGGTTTGAGAGCGCCCTGCTCGAAATCGCGCAGGGCCTGCGGCCACAGAAGTTCGGCCTCGCCCACGATGACGCTGTCGCAATGGGCCATGGCTTCCTCGGGCAACTGGGTGACGTGCATACCGCCCATGATGACCTTGATGCCGCGCGCGCGAAAGTGGGCCGCAATCTCATAGGCCCGCTTGACGGTGGGGGTCATGGCGGTGATTCCGACGATGTCCGCCTCAAGCTGATCGAGCTGGAGCGGTTCGACTTTTTCATCCACCATCTTCAACTCCCAATCGGACGGCGTGAGGGAGGCGACGCGGAGCATGCCGAGGTTCGGCAGGCGAAAGAAAAAATCCTTGCCGCCCATCAGGCTGGTGGGGGCGAGCGGAGAAATGAGGAGAACACGTTTCATGCGTGGTGGATGGGGACGGGCTGCGGCATGATGCGCTGCAGCGCGGCGAAATAGCTCCAGAGGGGACCGGTGACGCCGCGTTTGCGCAGGCGCTCGACCAGTTGGGTGTAACCGGCCTGGGGATCACCCGGAATCCAACTGGGGGAACGCGTGGTGAACGTCCGCATTTTATCAAAAATCTGGTCGGCGGTCAGGTCGGGGGCGAGATAATAGCAGGGCTTGAGCAAATCGGTTTCGGCGGTGACGCGCCCCTCGCAGATGGCGCGCTGGTGCAGCGGGGTGCCGGGATACAGCCGCATGCCGACGACGGCCATGATGACGGGATTGGGGAGGCGCAGGGAATTCTGGAAGGCTTCATCCAGCGTCTCCATGGTCTCGCCGGGACCGCCGCAGATCAGGAAATGGCAGTAATCCACCTTGCATGCCCATGCCAGTTCGCTGGCGTGGAGGATGTCCGCAAAGGTGAGGCGTTTGCCGTAGGCTTCGAGCACGGAATCGCAGAAGCTGTCCGAGCCATATTCAATATGCACGAGGCCGGCGCGGGCCATCAATTTCATCAGGTCCGGCGTGAGACCCTGCGGACGCAGGAAGCAACCCCAGCGCATTTGCACGTTGCGACGGAGAATCGCCTCGCAGATGTCGCTCACGTGGCGCGCGGAGGAGTTGAAAATGGAATCCACAATGAAGACGTAGCGGACTCCCTGGGCTTGGAGTTGGGCCATTTCCTCCGCCACAACCTCGGGGGGACGGCGGCGATGGGCACGCCCCTCGATGACGGGATAGGTGCAATAGCAACAGAGATGGGCGCAGCCCCGCTGGGTCTGGAGGTTCAACATGCCGCTGGCCCCCAGATAATGGGCGCGCACGGCGGCGGGACGGTCTTCGGGGCTCAACTGGCATTCAATCGCGGCGCGTCGGGGCGCGTTGGCAACAACCTGGGTATCGCGCCAATAGACGAGGCCGGGAATATCCTGGTAATGACCGCCGTTGCGCAGCGCAGCCAACAGGGCCAGCAGGCTGGATTCGCCTTCGCCCTGGATGCCGAAATCGGCCTCGCCGAATTGCAAGAGGCGCTCGGGGAAGATGGAAAAGCCGCTGCCACCAAGAATAATGGGGCACGGATGCACACGCCGCACTGTCTGGCTGATGGAAATCAGGGGGCCGAAATAGATCTCCTGCTTGCGAATGACGACATCGTCAATATTGCGCAGGGAAACGCCGATGAAGTCGGGGCGATAGGTGCGGAGAACCTCTTCCAGAGATTCGCCCTCCATGAGCAGATCAAGCCAGCGGGTTTCGTAGCCGGCCTGGCGCAAAGCGGAATTGATGTGGGCCAATCCAAGCGGAAAAACCTGGTCCGGTGCCACACAGCGATTAATGCTGAGGAGCAGGACCTTGCCAGGTGCCGACGGGGGTCCGGCGACACCACCATCACCCTTTATTGGTTCGGGGCTGACCATCGTTCGGGCAAGGGTAGCGTGGCTTTTGAGGTTTGTCGAGCACTGCAATTCTGCTTGGTTTTGGCGCATGGAGACCTACACTGCCGGTATGCTTTGTGCGTGTTGCAAATCGGAACGATTCAAGTTCCTGCTGAAGAAAATCGGCAGCCTGGTGCTGGCCGGGATCGTCATGGGCTGGGCCTATTCGTGGGCCGCACCGCGCTTTTACAAGCCGGATCAAACCGCCGGTTTCTGGCTGGGCAACCTGCACGGCGCACTGATGCCGGTGGCGCTGCCCACCTTGTTGATGGGGGAGGATGTGCCGATTTTCGCCACGAAAAACAACGGGCGCCCCTATAAAATTGGTTACATCTTCGGCATCAATGCGTGCGGATTGTTGTTCTTTGGGCTGACCTTCTGGAAGCCGAAGAGTGGCGAAGGAGCAGGTCCGAAACCTCCCAGTACCCGCTAAACGGTTACTAAACAGGTGGGTAAACAATCCCTTAAGCTATTCAACCATCAGGCCTGATGGCATCCCACAACGTTTCGAAGGGCACCCACGAGTGGCTAGAGGAAATTGTGCAACTCCCCACCATGCCATTGTCAATGACCCCTTTTCCCCTCCCCAGAGGGGTAATTGCAGAAAACGGGGAAATGTGAAAATGCAGTGACAATCACCCAATTATTAAACTGAAACGCTAACCGCATCGCGACCAGTCCGGCGATAGAAGGTAAAACCAAATTCCTATCAGTTTTGCCGTTGATTCGGGCGAGTTGACTGATTAACCTGTGTCCATGAAATCCTTAGTGCGATGGCTTTTGGTGCTGCTGCTTGGCGGGGCGGGTGTTGAGGCGCGGGCCGGCAGTGTTGATGAATCCAATCCTTTGGCGAACGGACGTTTCCGGTGGCAAGCCTCGGACCCGTTGATTGATGTCGGCCCCGGACGCCAGGCCGATGATCCCCAGGTTTCCATCAAGGACCCCACCGTCCTGTTCCATGAGGGGCGCTGGCACGTGTTCGCCACCGTCCGCATGAAGTCCGGCAAGGTGGACATGCAATACCTCAACTTTGCGGATTGGTCGCAGGCCAACCAGGCGGAACGTCACGCGCTGAATCTGCATGACCAATATCATTGCGCGCCGCACGTGTTTTATTTCACCCCGCAGCGGAAATGGTATCTGGTGTATCAACTGGCCGATAAAACCCGCACCCCGCCTTTTGGCCCGTGCTTTTCCACGACGGACACTCTCACGGATCCCCGGTCCTGGAGCCGCCAGCAGGCGATGGTCACCAACGCGCCCGCCAAACCCAAGTGGCTGGATTTTTGGGTGATCTGCGACGCGACCAAGGCCCACCTGTTCTACACTTCGCTGGATGGCCGGATGTGGCGGCGCGAAACCCGTAAGGCCGACTTCCCATTTGGCTGGTCCGAGCCCCAACTGGCGTTGCAGGGCGACATTTTCGAGGCCTCGCACACCTACAAGCTCAAGGGGCTGAACCAATACCTGACCGTGGTCGAGGCGCAAGGCGGCGGCGGGCGCTACTACAAGGCTTACCTGGCCGACCGCCTGGAAGGCCCCTGGAAGGGAATTGCCGACAGTTGGGCTAAGCCTTTCGCCAGCCGCAACAACGTGACGCAAACCACCCCATGGACCGCCAGCATCAGCCACGGCGAACTCATCCGCACCGGCGTGGATGAAACCATGGAGGTGGACCCCGCCAACCTGAGGTTTGTTTTCCAAGGCGTCAGCGACGAGGGATACAAGGGCAAAGGCTACGGCGGCATTCCCTGGCGGTTGGGCATCCTGGAGCCCAAGAAACAGGATTAAAGGTATAATATCGAAGTTCCGAACTTTAAATGCGGTAGCAAAAGACGTGATATTCAACCTCCGAACACCAGAGCTGGTATTAACCGCATCGCGGTCAGTCCGGCGATAGGAGCTAAAACCAAATCTATCAGTTTACTTATGAAACTCAAACCTCAAATACTGACCGCCGTAGCCAGCCTGTGCATCCTTCTGCCGGGGATGACTCTCGCTGGCTCGGTTTCCTTGGCAAACACGACCATCTTTGGTTCGAACGTCTATGTCTTCGATGCCAGCATGCCAGCCGTGGATATTCAGAATACCGCCTCCTCCATCTTCGTGAAGATGGAGGCCAACCAGTTCGGCTCTGAGCGCTATGCGTTGCTCTTCAAACCGGGCGAGTACAACGTCAACTTCAACGTCGGTTTCTATACACATGTGGCCGGTTTGGGGCAGACTCCTGATGATGTGCATATCAAGGGTGGCGTGAACGTGAACGCCCAGTGGATGCCCAACGCCAATGCGACGTGTAATTTCTGGCGGACGCTCGAGAATTTCGCCGTCACCCCGTCGGCCACCAAAAATATTACACGCATCGCCGTCTCGCAGGCTGCGCCGTTGCGGCGATTGCACGTCAAGGGAGAGTTGCATCTGTTCGCATTCGACTCAAAGTGGAATGCGGGTTGGGCCAGCGGCGGTTTCCTGGCCGACTCGATCGTGGACGGCAAGGTCGTCCCCGCCTCGCAGCAGCAATGGCTGTCGCGCAACAGTAAGTGGTCGAATTGGGGCAATGCCGTATGGAACATGGTCTTCGTGGGCTGCCTCAACACACCGGAAGGATCGTTCCCGAAACCGGCCTACACGGTGATCGACCAGACCCCTATCATTCGCGAGAAGCCCTACCTGTATCTTGACAAGTCCGGCAGTTATGGTGTTTTCGTGCCGGCATTGCAGGTCAATGCCAAAGGCGTCAGTTGGGCGGCCGGTCCCACGCCGGGCACCTCCATCCCCATCTCCCAATTCCATATCGCCCAGCCCGCTACTGCGACCGCCGCGAACCTCAACGTCGCCTTGGCTGCCGGTAAGCACATTCTGTTCACGCCGGGTGCCTATGCGTTTGAAGATACGCTGCGGGTTACCAAACCCAACACCATCATTCTCGGCCTCGGGGTGCCCTCGCTGGTCGAGACCAGCGGCCTGCCGGCTATTTCGGTGGCGGATGTGGATGGCGTGACGATTGCTGGTCTGACGCTCGAAGCTGGTGCGGTCAATTCCGCCAGCATCCTCGAAGTCGGTCCCAAGGGCAGCACCGCCGATCATTCCGCCAATCCCACCTTCCTCTACGACCTTACGGTGCGTACCGGTGGCGCGACTGCGGGCAAGAACGACGTGGGTATCCTGATTAACAGCCATCACGTCGTGGCGGACCAAGTCTGGATCTGGCGCGCCGACCACGGTGCAGGCGCTGCGTGGGCCACCAACCCAACGAAGAATGGCCTGCTCGTCAATGGCAACAACGTGACCGTTTACGGCCTGTTCAATGAGCACCACAATCAGTATCAGACGCTGTGGAACGGGAACGGTGGTCGCGTCTATTTCTACCAATCGGAGATTCCCTATGACGTGCCCGACCAGGCGTCCTGGATGAACGGCACGATCAATGGCTACGCATCGTACAAGGTCGCTGATACCGTGACTAGCCACGAGGCGTGGGGTCTCGGCGTGTATAGCTACTTCCGCGATGCCGCCGTCAAGCTCAACAGCGCCATCGAGGCGCCCGCCGCCAAGGGAGTCAGGTTCCATAACCTGACGACCATTTGGCTCAACGGCAAAGACGGCAGCGAGATTACCCATATTATCAACAACGCTGGTGGCCGCGTGTATGGGAGCAAGCCTGCCGAAGCTTTCCGCCAAACGCTGAATGAATTCGGGGGCACCGAGGCACGTTGATTTCTCAGGCTAAGATTACCATGAAAACCAATTCAATCCTCACGTTCAGCATTGTTCTCTCCTGCGTTAGCATCTTCGCGCAGCAACCGGTCGTTGTCGGCAAAGGCTCTTATGCCTCGTTTCCTCCGCCGGGCCAGATGATGGATAAAAAACAAAATGTGGACCGCGTGGAAGAGACCGAGAAGCGGAAGCTCTACCTCGTCAAGGACGATGGCCGCCCCATCCCCAGCAACAAGTGGTATCAAAACCTCCTGTTCCAGCAATACGGCACTGGCTTGTGGGCGATGCCGCACAAGGTGGATGCCACGAAGGAGGGTATCGAGTTGTTTTACCCCACGAAACCCAATGGTGATGGCACCCGCATGGTTACTGAATTTCCGCTCGTCATCACCGGCAAGGATTTCAAGCCGGTGGATTCGCGAGCGAAGGCTTGGACGGATTGGACGGTTTCATTCCGACCGTTCGAGAGCGACTCGCGTTTCATGGATGTGACGCTTGGGGAAGGGATGCCGGCCGTGTGGTGCGAGTTCACGGGCGTGCAGCCCATTATCGCGTTTGGCGGTAACGGCGGCAAGGGTAGTCGCGGCAAAAAACCGGCGTCGTTTTTCGATCTTGCCGGCAAGGCGGCCTCGCTGCCTGTGACCGGCGACACGCTCGGCATCACCTACGAAGGTCGCTCGTATGGCGTGTTCGCGCCGGATGGGACGAAGTTCGAGCAAGGCGTGGACGGGGTGTCAGTCGCGTTTGCGGGCAAGGGCGCGTTTCTCGTCGTGTGTCCGCTGCCAGCGGAGAAGGACATTGCGCTTTTTCACCAGCATGCCTTCGCGGTGCCGCGCGACACGCAGCTCTCGTGGAACTACGATCGCAATGCGGGCACCATCACGACAACCTGGAAAGTCATGGCCGAGCCGCTCAAGGGAAGTGGCAAAAGTGTTATTCAGGGTTTCTTGCCGCATCATTGGCGCGAAAACACGGCCAAGCTCGATCTCAGCGGTCCGAACTTCACGACCATTCGTGGCGCCATGAAATGTGGCGCGGGCGAGACGTTCTCCGTGGCCTACCCGTTCCATGGCATTCTGCCGAATCTGCCCGTGCCAGTGGCGAAGAGCTACGACGGCGCACGAGTGAAAGAACTGCTGACACAGCATTTCACCGACCCGAAAAAGAAACTGGGCGGCGACACGTATTGGGGCGGCAAGGAGCTGGAGCGTTTTGCCCAAGCGGCATTTATTGCGGCGCAGACGAAGGATTCGTCGCTCGCGGTCATCCTTGGAAAATTGCGGGAGGGCATGGAAAACTGGTTGACGTACACTCCGGGTGAAAAAGGCCAGTTTTTCGCCTGGTACCCGCATCGCAAAGGATTGGTCGGATTCCCCGCCTCCTATGGTTCGGAACATTTCACGGATACGCATTTCCATCAAGGTTACTTCGTTTATGCGGCGGGGCTGCTGTGCCAGCTTCAGCCGGACTTCGCCGCGGCCTATGGTGAGTTTGCGCGGCTGATTGCAAAGAATTACGCGAACTACGATCGCAACGACTCGCGTTTCCCGTTCTTCCGCACGTTTGACCTCTGGCGCGGCCACAGCTTTGCCGATGGCAACGGTTTCCCCGACGGCAATAACCAGGAATCCACCGGCGAGGCTGTGAATAGTTGGGCTGGCATGATTCTGCTTGGCGAGGCGCTTGGCGACGCCGACCTTACCGCCGCCGGGGTGATGGGCTATTCGTTCGAGTCGCGTGCGAACGTCGAATATTGGTTCGATCCGCACGGCGATGTCTTCCCGAAGAATTACGCGCATAAAGCCTGCGGCATGATCTGGTGCAACAGCATCGTCTGGGGCACGTGGTTCACCGCCAGCCCGGCGTGGATTTACGGCATTCAATGGATTCCGTCAGGCCCCCACGCCGCGTTCTACGACCGGCAGCCGGCGCTCATCAAAAATGCCTATGCGGAGGTGGTGCGCGAGTTGGAGGCCTTTGAGGCCAGGGAGGCGGCCAAAAAGGCAAACTACGTGATGAAGCCGGCCACCATCAAAACGCTGGGCGGCGAACTCGGCAGTTATCACCTCGGTTTCCTCATGCATGCTGACGCTCCACGTGCGGTGGCCGAAATGGACAAGCTCTGGGCCGAGCCAGGGGACAAAGTCGCGCACAATGAATGGATGATGAACCTGTACTATCAAGCCAGTGCGCTCGCCGACCTTGGGCGCGTGGATTGGGCCTGTCACGGCAGCACCCCGACCTCGATGGTCTATGCGAACGCGGCGAAAAAGACGCGCACCTGCATCGCCTGGAACCCAACCGCCAAGCCGCAGACCGTGCAGTTCTTTGAAGGAACCAAACCCCTCGATAAACTCGTCGTTCCCCCGTACAGCATCGCCAGCGCATCCAAGTGAAATAGGAGAAATTCATCAAATGGCCGCATTTTGAATGGAAATTACCACGCTAATCGGTCGAATATCTGGCAAAATTGCTCGGATTATCACGCTAATCAGTCGAATATCCGGGTAATTTACCCGGATTATCACGCTCTTTTGTCGAATATCTGCCAATCGAACCCAAATTATCACGCCGTTTAGTCGACTATCCGCTTAATTTACCCGGATTATCACGCTATTTACTCGACTATCCGCTTAACTTACCCGGATTATCACACTAATTTGTCGAATATCCGGGTAATTTAAGCGGATTACCACGCTCTTTAGTCGACTATTTGGCCCCTAAACGGGGCGAATTGGATTCCGTTATTGCCTTGGCGCGCAGTTTTGGGCAATATCTGCCCTCAGCATGAGCACGACTTCAAACCCGACGCCCCCAGTTGCGGCCCCGCCGCGACTCGATCCCATTCTGGTCTTCAGCGCCCTGGGCAATCCGCTCCGCTGGCGCATCGTCAAGCAACTCGCCGACGGCAAATGCCATTGCGTCGCCGATCTGTCGAAGGCGATGGGGATGAAATCGAACGGCATTGGCAAACACCTCGGCATCCTCCGCGATGCGGGCATCCTGATCCTGGTCGCCGATGAGAAGAGCGACGGGCGCATGTACTGGCATCATCTGCCGGCCGTGTTCCGCGCCACGCCGGGGGTGTTGGATTTCGGTTGTTGCGTGGTGCGGCTGTGAGGGCGCCACCCGCTTGGGAGGCCGCAAATAAATGGCCCGCGAAATAATCGAATATTGCCTGCAACGAAGCAAAACGAATGAATTCA
Organism: Verrucomicrobiota bacterium; assembly: GCA_037139415.1. Lineage (NCBI taxonomy): Bacteria > Pseudomonadati > Verrucomicrobiota > Verrucomicrobiota bacterium. The sequence goes on from JBAXGN010000116.1 coordinate 18,363, forward strand.
AAGCGCAATTTTCTCGGAAGATTGGCGGCCCTGATCGCGTGTGTTTCCGCTGCGTGGGGAGTTGACCACGGTCCATTTTCAATTACCTCGCTTACCCGCATTCTTCTTGATCTCTTCCACGGCCAATGGCGCATTCCGGTCGAAGGTGCGGGGCGGTAACGACCATCCCACCTGCTGGTCTTCAAAGCGGATGTCCGTGTAATCGCCGCCGGTCTCCCGTAGTACCACGCGGCGCGTGCCTTTTAGATCGGGCGTGAGGTGAACCTCAATGGCCTGCATCATTTTGCGCATGGCTTCGTTGCGCGGCACCAACGTGATCACCGGGCCGCCCGCCGCGTTGGTCAGCGTGGCTTCGTAATCCCGCTGGTTGCTGGAGTAGCGGCCTTCCATGACCCCGGCGATTTGCGACACCACGTTTTGCATTGCCGCCGCCAGGCCCACATCCAGCTTCTTCCACTTATCCTCCACCCACTCGAACTGCGCCACACCGGCGCCATCCGAGACCAGGATGGATTTATACGGCTGGGTGATCTCCCAGCGGATGCGCCCGGGCTTTTGGAAGCAAAGAAAACCCTCGGAACGTAACGGCTCCGTGAACAGTGACAAATGCCGTTCTTGCACGAACCGGGTGAAAATCGTCTCCGCCTGGCTCATTGCGTGGTTGACGTCCTTGAGGGTGGGCGCAACCGGCGCGTTGGAAGTTTGCGCCGGGGCCGGGAGGAGGCATCCCAACATCAAAACGATACCCCAACCGAGCGGGGACCGGCTGAAGCCGCGACTCCGAACAACAATTCCCAACACCAATGCCAGCGCGCCGCCCCAACGGTGGGAGTGTTTCAGCGGCACATGAATCAGCCATTGCATGGCCATGGAGGGTAGGGGAGACCTGTCCGTTGGTCAATCGGCCAATGGAGTTCGCAAAACCCAGATGTGGATTGATCCTCAAACTCATTTTGCCATGCACCTGATGATTCAATAGGGCGGGTTACAGTTGTTTGGAAGCGCTTGGGGCAATGCGGGGACCATTGGAGTCACCCACTGACGAATCAAAGCCTGTTTCATAAATGGATAACCTTGGCTGCCGTTGGCATATTCTGAAAAACCTTCAACCTGTTAGCAGGTACACCCAAAAACAGAGAGGTAAAAGAGCGGTTTCAACCGCATTTTACCGAATGATTTTTAAGAAGTGGTGGCTGGGGGCGGAATTGAACCGCCGACACAAGGATTTTCAGTCCTTCACTTGACAGTTCACAAGTATCATGTTAAGTTCATAACCAGTTCGGTAAATACGGGATAAAAAGCCTGTATTCGTGATCTAAAACCAAACTGCGAAAGGATAGTTTATGAGACTTGAGAACATGAAAAGTGGAACAGAAGTGGAACAGATAAGTGGAACAGAGAAAGTCCGGCGGGCGGGCAAGTCGCACGTGGATTACTGGATGCCACGCCTCAAGAAACGTAGCTACGCATGGGAGGGCAAGACGGTTGAAATACCAGAATGGCAGGTGCGCATTGCCCACTTGGGACGGCGGGAATGGTTCAACACTGGAACCGCCAACAAAGCCGCCGCTGCCGAAAAGGCCCGCACGATCTATCTTTCCCTGATTTCCAAAGACTGGCAAACCACGCTTGATGCCTTTAAACCTGATATGCAGGTGAGCAAGGACGGTTGCACCGTGGGCGAATTCCTCGACCAAGTAAAAGCTGTCAGCGGGTTAAAGCCGGGAACCTATGAAATTTACGCCAAGAAATTCCGCTCCCTGGTGGCAGGGGTGTTCAAGATTGACGGCGGGAAAGATAAACACGACTACGTTCACGGCGGGCATAAGAAATGGATGGAAAGGATTCACCGGGTGCACCTGGACAAGCTGACACCAGACCGGCTCAATGATTGGAAGGTGCGCGAATTGAAAGACGCCAGCCAAAACCCGTTGAAACTTAAACACGCCAGCGTGACTATTCGCAGCATTCTGCTATCCAGCAAGGCGCTGTTTACCGCCGATATTAGAAAACACCTAACCGCGCGCCTGTCCTCGCCGTTACCCTTTGAGGGCGTGGAACTCCCCAAGCTGGGCAAGTCCCGTTACAAGTCGGAAGTGAATCCCGCCGTGTTGCTGATCGCCGCCAAGCGCGAACTGGCCGACGGCATCCAAGGCGAGAACCTGCCCGGCAACCCACGCCCGGAACTGTTCAAGATTCTACTGCTGGCGCTGGGCGCTGGTATGAGGCGCGATGAAATAGACAAGTTGCAATGGAAACAAATTCAATGGGATTCTAATACCATCCGCGTGGAAACCACCGAACACGGCGGCACCAAAACCGATGAATCCGAGGCCGATATTGACGTTGACCCCGGTTTGCTGGAAATCCTGAAAACGTATCTGCCCAAACCGGGCAAAGGCTCGCCGTTTGTCATCCAGTCATCAATTCAGCCAAGGCCGGACTCTACGCGCAACCATCATTACCGCTGCAATCGGCTGTTTAAAGAGTTGATCCAATGGCTACGGGGCAAAGGGCTATCGGCTCGCAACGCCCTGCACGCTTTGCGCAAAGAGTTTGGCAGCCAGATATGCAAACAAGCGGGCATTTACGCGGCTAGCGCCGCTTTGCGGCATAGTTCGATCAATTTGACCCGCGAATACTACGTTGACAAAAAGCAACCCACGTTCCTGGCAGTTTCCAAGCTGATGAATGAACAGCCGAAAGGCGAACAGCAGACAAAGACCGCGCAAAATGCGGCATGAGGCTGACCATGGCAAATAATGCAGGCAAGCACCTTTAGACCTAAACAAAAAGCTGATGAAAACAAACCGCAAACCCAGAGCCGAGAAACAAGCACGCAAAAGAACCACCGAGGAGCCAATTGCCGGAGCGAAACGCCAAGGCCGGAATCGGCCACCGACGGGCGCACCACCGGCGGACTTTTTGCAGCATTTGGATATTGATCCGGTTGCCGCCTTTATCGCAAGTGAGGACTGGAAAAAGGAGCGGCAATCGTTATTCGGTAATCAGACAAACAGCGAGGTGTTTAAAAATTTTCTACTCGCTTTGGTCGAGTTAGCTGACAGGACCATCCACCCCAAGATAGCAATGCGCGGTACTGAAGACACGGCCAACGACCTTGCGAGCGCGGCAATAATTGCGACTCAATTTTTAGAGCGGGTGGCGGCGATAGAACGCATAGGTGTTTCTCTGGCTGCAATGAAACATCCTTGGTGGCCTGTGCTTTTGGGCCTTGGGAGTAAACAAGATCCAAAAAATCCGAAAGGTGAACCTATCTTGATTTTAAAAAGAGCAGAAGAAGCAAAGGAATACCTGTGCCAGATAAAACTCGGTCAAAGCACTGAAAACAGCATCAAACTTTTCGGTGATCCAGATGCGTCCCCTTTCAATAAGGCGGCGGAACGCCTTTTGCAGACACTTGTCCAATTGCGGAATAAATGCCCGGACAATATCGAAAAAATAACGCCTTGGCAAAAAGACCTCTTTGCCCTTGATTACCCAATGACAAAAGACAATGCAGAACGCTGGTGGACCGTTGCCAAGGCTTGGATGGTTGAATACTGGAATAAAACTGATGGCGCGGCCTTTTTGGTGCTGCAAAATCACTGTAAAGTTGGCAAAGTACCTCTAGCCGATGCACCATTATATCCCTCTGAAAAACGCCGGAATATAATTGATATTCGTTTACGTGAAGCTTTCCTTGCGCTAGCAAAGTAGTTTGACTTGTAGGGAACTGGCGGCAAACACATACAAGTGTTTTACTAGTAAAAGTATTGTTATGGATTATTATTAACGCATGAGTACATGCGTTGATAGTATTGAAAATAAACTCGCTGGCGAGCAGCCGCCCATCAGCAACAGCGGCACGAAACAATTTGGCCGATCCCAACCCGCTGCCAATCTTCTTGGCAAGGGTACTGGCCAATGCCCCAGCACAGATGCCGCTACCCAAAATCGGATTCGCGACTCGTTGAGCCGCCGGGAACTGGCGCGACGGTGGCACGTTTGTCCCCATACCATCGCCCGGAGGAAAGACTTGCGTCCTGTACGCCTGAATCAGCGACTAATTCGGTATTGGCTAGATGAAATCTTGGCGATTGAAGCCGCGGCCCAGCCTTAAGCCAAAAAATTCGCCGCGCACCCGGACAGGATTACGCGGCGAAAAACCGAACTACTTATGCAAGATATTCCAATTTCGCTTCTAATTCAAGACCTGTTGCGCCGCCTTGAGTCCCGTAACGGCAAGCCTGCGACCCGAACAAATAACGGATGGCAGGCGCTCTGCCCCGCGCACGACGACCACACCCCAAGTTTGTCAATCACCGAGGGCGACGCCGGGCGCGTACTAGTAAAGTGTTTTGCCGGGTGTACTGCTGCTGCCGTTTGCGGAGCTTTGGGCTTGAAGACGTCCGACCTGATGGCCGAAGCGGCACCCAAGCACAACTGCAAGCGAATCGTGGCAACCTATCCTTACCACGATGAAACCGGGCAACTGCTTTTTGAGGTTGTCCGGTATGAACCCAAAGACTTTCGCCAACGCCGCCCGGATGGCAAGGGCGGCAGGCTTTGGAACATGGATGGCGTTCGCCGCGTGCTGTATCGCCTGCCCCAGGTCAAGACCGCCATGGCCGCTGGTGAACAAGTTTTCATCTGCGAAGGGGAAAAGGACGTGGCCGCACTGGGAAAAGCAGGGTATTGCGGGACGTGTAACTCTGGCGGGGCTGGTAAGTGGCTCGCTCAATATAATGCCGTCCTGACTGGCGCGGATGTTGTCATCATTGCGGATAGAGACCAACCCGGACGCAATCACGCTGCCCAAGTGGCCGCCTCGCTCCATGGCAACGCCGGTTGCGTGCGCGTGGTGGAATTGCCGGACATTGACGGCAAGCCGGTGAAGGATGTTGCCGACTACTTTGCCGCCGGTGGGCAGGCTGCTGACTTCTGGGAACTGTGCCAAGCCGCGCCAATCTGGACGCCAAGCGCCACCGCGAAAGTTGAAACCGCCGATGGCACTGATGATATTGCTGCCGAAATCAGAGGCGCGATTATCGCCATTTTGACCGATGGCAACATGTCCACATTGCAGCAGCGCCAGCAAATTTCCGCCGCCGTTGTGGGCGGGTTGTCTAAAATTGGCACGTTTTATTTTCATGCGACGTTGCGCGATTTTAAGTCCGCCTTGTTTTTTAATAGGCAAACCAAGCGCTTGGAAAATATTGGTAGCGACGCATTCTCGGCTTGGTTGTCCAGTTTGATTAAAGTGAATCGCGCCGAGGCCTTATTTAAAAGCATCTTCGCCGAAGTTCAAACCGCTGCACTTGCCAGTCCGCTCACCAGCGGAATTGAGCCTCAAAGCTTTTGGGCTTCGCGGCCACAGGCAATCTACCTTTCCAACGGCGACGGCCAGCTTGTGAAAATCACCGCGCAGAGTTTCACCCTTGCCGATAATGGCACCGATGGGGTTTTATTCGCCGCCGGTCGGACATTGCCCCCTTGGAAACTGGTAGTGCCAAAAGACCCGTTTACCGCCTCCGTGTTTGCCAACGGAAGTTACTTGGCCAACCATGGCAAAGACCTTTTGCAACTATGGGTTTATTCTTTTTCGACAAACCCAAAGAGCAAGCCGCCGGTTTGCATATCGGGCGACGTGCGCAGCGGCAAGACCCGCACGGCGAAGGCTATCGCAGAATTATATGGGCTGCCCTTCATTGCCTCGAAAGTTGAGGAAAATGGCGAAGATGATTTTTGGCCAGGCATGGACGCTGGCGGATTATTCACCCTCGACAACGCAGACACCCGCGTTCGCTGGCTGGTGGACGCGCTTGCCAACGCCGCAACGGATGGTTGCGCACAGCGCCGGAAAAAGTACACGGACGCAGACCAGGTTATTTTGCGGGCACGGGCTTGGCTGTGTGTCACGTCGGCAAATCCTTCTTTCGCCAGCGACGCTGGACTTGCTGACCGTCTCTTGGTTATCCGGCTTGGCAGACGGGAAGGCACCACCAGCGACACGGCGCTTTCGGATGAAATCGCTGCCATTCGCGACGCTGGACTTTCGCACATTGTCGCTACGCTATCAAAGGCCCTAGCGGACACCTCCCCAACGCCGGACAATTTGAACGCCCGGCACCCTGATTTTGCCGCGTTCGCCGTGAAGATTGGCCGGGCGCTTGGACGAGAATCCGAGGCACTCGCTGCATTGCGTGCCGCCGAGGAAGACAAATCCGCCTTTTGCTTGGAAAACGATTCAATCGGGGCGGCTTTGATTTCCTTCATTAACAATGCCAAACATTTCACGGGAACCGCCAATGAGCTGGCGCAAAAGTTGCAGGCTATTGATTCCGAACTATGCCAAGGAAACTTAACCGCAAAGCGGCTTGGAAAACGAATGGTAACGCTCTGGCCGCACATTGCAAAGGCATTCGCCATCGCTCTAAAGGAAGTGAACCGATCAGGAATTACCATTTTTACCTTTGAAACCGCCCCAGATGCAGGGTGTGCAGGGTTTAAAACGGTGATTTCCTAAAACTCCCTACGCAAGACTCATATATAGACTTTTGGGAAATGACACAAACAAACCCAGCAAAGCCTGCAAGCAGACCAGCGTCACGGTGATATGATTGACAGTACATCAATGAATGATTTTTGGGGGTGCTTAACAATTCTCCATTGAAAGTTATCTTCATTTATGAGGCTATAAATATTTTCGTGTAAGTGGCCGACGATAGCTGAGAGGATAAGAAA
>JBAXGN010000117.1 GCA_037139415.1 Verrucomicrobiota bacterium
CTGGGAAGTCGGCGACACAGCAGGTTAGGAAACCTGCGGTACGTTGCGCGACGCGGATTTCCAATCCGCAGACCTTCATGTCATCCCAACGGTTGGTGATTCCCCAGCGTCTGCCGACTGGGAAGTCGGCGATACAGCAGGTTAGGAAACCTGCGGTACGTTGCCGCGGTGATGCTTCCTCATCGTTCGGTTCCGGCCTGGAAGGGGGCGGCGGGCAGGCCCGCGCCGTTGTAGAGGTTGCACGTGGGGTTGTTGGCCCAGGCGTAGCGCACCGCCACCGGCTGGGGCACGGCGGGGGACCAGAGGACGACGGTCTCGCCCTCGATCCTGGCCGTGGCCCACTTCCAGTTTTTATCCGCGCCGCAGAGGGCAAAGCCTTCGAGTTCGCCGTCCGGGCTGTGCCGCACCAGGGGTTGGAGCGCGGGGGACATGCTGGTGGGCTGGTATTGCGCGGGGAGCGGTTTGGCGACCAGCCCGCCCGCGGTGCCGCCAAAGGTCAGGCGCACTTTATCCCCCTCGATTTTCATGGCCTGAAAGACCGGACCGGAATCCACGACGGTTTGTTGGTAGGTGCGCGCCAGGGCGAGCCGCGCGAGGCGTTCGCCGGCTTCTTGTTTGTAGATGGGATGCACGTCTTCCTCGCCCAGGTCAATCAGCACCGCCTGCCCGGTGTGGGGGAGGGTCAGGCCTTTGGCTTGCGCCTCGCGCAGTTGCGCCCAGAGGCTGTTTTCCGGGAGGTCTTTTTTGGCGCTGTAGTTGGGCAGTTGGCAGAAGTAGAACGGCAGCTCGCGGCCCCAACCCGTCCGCCAGCCCCGGATGATGCCCTCGAACATCTTCCAGTAGAGGGCGGGTTGCCCGGTGTCCTGCTCGCCTTGGTACCAGATCACGCCCTGGATGGTGGCGGCCAGGAGGGGATGGATCATGCCGTTGAAGATGCGGCCGGGGACGCTGTGGGTGCCGGGGTTGGGCGGGATCATCGGCAGCGCCTTGCGCGCCTCGGCGGTCAGGGCGGGCAGCGCGAATTCCACTTTGGCCAGCCATTCGCCGTTGAGGAGCACCCGCGCCGTGCCGACGCCGATGAACAGGGTGGAGGGCATGGCGGCCCGCTCGGTGGGCGTGAACAGCCGGATGGCGACGGTGTTCTCGCCCTCGTGGAGCGCGCCTTTGGGCAGCGCGTAGCGGACATCAAAGCCGCCCTTCAGGCTTTCCACGGTGGTTTCATCGAACTTCTTGCCGTTGAGATAGAGCGCGTTGAAGTCCCGCACGGCGCCGAGCTGAATCATCGCGTTCTCCAGGGAGCCGGGCGGGATGTTGACTTGCTTGCGGAACCACACCGCGCCGGAATCAGGCAGGCCCGCCGCCGGCAACGTGGCGGGCAGGGTGACTTTTTTCCAATCGCCCAGGGGAACGCCGGGGGCCGCGTACGCCGCCGGCTCCGCCGGGTGATCGTTCCGCTGGAACTGCGTTTCCCATTGGCGGTAGGCCGGGAGGTATTGCTCCTTCAACAGCGGATAATCGTCCACGCGCTTTTTGACGCTGGCCAGTTTGCTCTGCCATTCGGGCACGCTGGCCAGGGCCTCCGGCGGCAGCCAGGACATCGCGGAGGTGCCCGACCAGGCCGCCAGGATCAGCCCGACGGGCTGCTGAATCGTTGCTTGCAGGCGCTTGCCGAAGAAGTAACCCACGGCGGTGAATTCCTTGGCGGTGTCGGGCCGGGCGGCGATCCAGGCGCCCTTGCAATTATCTTCCGGGGTTGCGGAAGCGCTGTTCGCCACGCGGAACTGGCGCAGCTTGGGATTGGCCGATTGCGGGATTTCCTGGGCGGCCTCCCCGGCGCGGGCCAGGCCAAAGGCCATGTTCGATTGCCCGGAGCAAACCCAGAGTTCACCGATCAGCACATCGGACACGACCACTCGGTTGACCCCTTCCACGGTCAACTCGAACGGCCCCTCGGCAACCTTGCTGAGGTCCAGGATCACCTGCCATTTCCCATCGGCACCAGTGGTCGCTTGCGCGCGGACGCCGCCCAGGGAGACGGTCACCTTTTCCCCCGGCGCCGCCTTGCCCCAGACCCGGGTGTGATCGGAACGTTGCAGCACGGCGTGGTTGGAAATAAGCGCGGGCAGCGTGACTTCCGCGGACGCTGAAGCGATGAAGATGCCCAGGCTTGCCGCCAGGATGAATGGGAAAGTGGATGATTTGTTCATGCGCAATGGACGGGATTGGATTGAGTGACTTGGAAGTTGCGTTCGCCCGCCCTTTGGCGCAGGGCGATGAAGCAATAGTGATTCGGGCCGTCGTTCATGAATAAACACACTAATTCCCGCCGATAGCGCCGACAAGTGTATTTCAGGGCGATGATTCAGCGTGATGGCAGCAGGATTACATGAGGTTCGGGGAAGTCTCCCCAGGAGCCCTTACTTCCAGGTTCATGGGAAGTCTCCCCTCTTTCCTTTGCTGGGTCCACCGCCCCCCGTGACCGGGCAGCCTCGAAGGCGGTGGCGGCAAGGGACACACATGAACTAAGGCAAACCAGCAATGAATAAAAGCGTTGAAGTCAAATTCCTTGCTAGACTTCCCCGTGAGCTTCAGTAGCATTGATCCATGCCTGATGCGGTTCCAACTCAACCCGCACCGTTGTCCAAAGGCGCGGTGTTTGTACGGCGATTGTTTAGTTCGGTCGTCTTGTGGACGGTGGTGATTGCCGGACTTTTCTCCGGCATCCATTGGCTTTCCAACGGCCTGTTCTTCGTGATCATCACGGTGCTGGCGCTGTTTGGGCTGATCGAATTCTACGATCTGGTGCAGAAGCGGGACCTGGTGTGTTTTAAGGAGTGGGGCATCGTTGGGGGCATGTTGCTGACGGTGAGCACGTTTTTCTATGTCGCCGGGGAGATTGAGCCCTTGCGAATTCTGCCGCCGGACGTGAATGATTTTGAGACGGCGTTCCTGATTCTGTTCGTGCTGGGGCTGTGCGTGCGCCAGTTTGTTTCCCGCACGAACACGTCCGGCATTCTGGCCATTTCCACCACGTTGTTTGGGTTGATGTATGTGCCGTGGCTGTTGAACTTCATTCAAAAGATCAATTTCTATCCGGGCGTCGAGGGCCGGTATTACGTGTTGTATTTTGTGCTGGTGACCAAGTTCAGCGATATTGGGGCGTATTGCACCGGGTCGCTGATTGGGAAGCACAAGATGATCCCGCGCATCAGCCCCGGCAAAACGTGGGAGGGGTTTGGCGGGGCAATTGTATTCTCGACGGTGGTCAGCCTGGTGTTCGCCCACTTTGCGCGCGGGCATTTGACGGGTATGACGGTGGTGCATGCCGTGGTGCTCGGGGTGTTGCTAAGCACCACGGCGGTGGTCGGGGATTTGATCGAGTCGTTGTTCAAGCGTGAAGCGGGGGTGAAGGATTCCGGCCGGTTCTTTCCGGGCATTGGGGGGATTCTCGATTTGCTCGACAGCTTGCTATTTAATGCGCCGCTGATGTATTTGTATCTCCGGTATGTCATGCGACCGGAGTGCGTGGTCATGCCCTAGATTTTACCATGAAAAATGTAGTTTTATTAGGCAGCACGGGTTCCATTGGGACTAGTACTATTAAAGTGGCGGAGGATTTGCCCGACCAGATTCGATTGATCGGACTGGCGGCGGGTGGTAACGCGGATTTATTGCTGCAACAGACGTTGAAGCATAAACCGGCGGCCATCAGCATTAATGATCCGGCCCGGCAGATTGCCATGCAAACCGCGCTGGGCAGCGGAACGGATGTCTATTGCGGCGCGGAAGGGTTGTTGAAGCTGGCAACCATGCCGGCGGCGGATATTGTATTGATTGCGATTGTCGGCACTGCCGGGTTGCAGCCCGCACTGGCGGCCATTCGTGCCGGGAAGGATATTGCGATTGCCTCCAAGGAAATCCTGGTCATGGCGGGGGAAACGGTGATGAGCGAGGCCCGCAAGTACGGGGTGAAGGTATTGGCGGTGGACAGCGAGCATTCGGCCATCTTCCAATGCTTGGACGGCAAGCCGCCCGGGTCGGTGCGCAACTTATGGTTGACCGCCTCGGGCGGGCCGTTCCGCAGCACGCCGAAGGAACAGTTTACCAGCATTACCGTGGAGCAGGCGCTCAAACATCCGTCGTGGGTCATGGGCCGCAAAATCACGATTGATTCCGCAACGCTCTTCAATAAGGGGTTGGAGATGATCGAGGCGCGCTGGCTGTTTGACATTGAGATGGACCGCGTGGGCGTGGTGGTCCACCCGCAGAGCATCGTGCATTCCATGGTGGAGTTTGTGGATGGCTCGATCCTCGCGCAGTTATCCACGCCGGACATGTGTTTGCCTATCCAATACGCGTTAACGTATCCCAACCGGGTTGCCAGCCAGCGGGTGCAAACCAACTTCCCGCAAATTGGCAAGCTGACGTTCGAAGAGCCGGATGCGGATCGTTTCCCGGCGCTCAAGCTGGCACGCGAAGCCGGGAATATCGGCGGGACGTTGCCTGCCGTGCTCAACGCCGCCAACGAAGTCGCGGTGGATGCCTTCTGCAATCGTAAGCTCAGCTTCCTCGGCATCACCGAAACGGTGGCCCGCACGATGGCTGCCCATGCCGTCGTCAACCATCCTGCCATGGAGCAAATCCTGGCTGCCGACGCCTGGGCGCGGCAAACGGCGGTGCGGATGGCGACGGAAGTTGGCGGCGCGTAAATTCATCCGATCCCGCTGCTTTATCCTTGCCCTTGGGCGTGGTGATTTTATCATGCCGCCATGCTTGACATTAAATTGATACGTGAAAAGCCGGAGTATGTACGGGAACGGCTGGCGGCGCGCAACGCCGGCGATGAGGCCAGAGTGACGGAAGTTCTGGCGCTGGATGAGAAACGGCGGAAGGCGTTGAGCGAGGTGGAACTGCTCAAGGCATCGCGTAATCGCGTCTCCAAGGAGATCGGCGTGTTAATGGGGCAGAAGAAGACTGCCGAGGCCGAGGTCAAGAAGTCCGAGACGCGCCAGATCGGGGATACAATCGCGGAACTCGACAAGGTAGTGGCGGAAACGGATGTGGCCCGGGCGGAAATCTTGTTGCGCGTGCCCAATGTGCCGCATCCCAGCGTGCCGACGGGCAAGGTCGCCGAGGATAATCCCAAGGTGCGCGAATGGGGGCAGAAACAGACCTTCGATTTCCAACCCAAGTCCCATATTGATTTGTGCAACAGTCTGCGCCTGGTGGATTTTGCGCGGGGTGCCAAGTTGTCCGGCAGCGGGTTCCTGCTGTACACCGGGTGGGGTGCCCGGTTGGAACGCGCGTTAATCAATTTCCTGCTGGACTTGCACGTGAACCAGCATGGCTTTACGGAAGTCTCGCCGCCGTATGTTATCAGTCGCGATTGCATGACCGGGGTGGGCCAGTTCCCCAAGTTTGAAGATCAGGCGTACGCCGTGCGTGAAGGGAATGACAATTCGACCATGGGCAAGCTCTACCTGTTGCCCACGGCCGAGGCACCGGTGGCCAACATTCACCGCGAGGAAATCCTTCAGGAAAGCCAATTGCCGATTTATTACTGCGCTTATAGCCCATGTTTCCGTGCCGAAGCTGGGGCGGCAGGCGTGGGCACGCGCGGCATGATTCGCGTGCATCAATTTGACAAGGTGGAGCTGATTAAAGTCGTCACGCCGGAGCGCGGTTATGAGGAATTGGAGGCCATGGTCGGCAATGCCGAGAAGGTGCTGCAATTGCTCGGTCTGCATTATCGCGTGGTGCTGCTCTGTACGGGTGACATGGGTTTCGCCAGCGCCAAGACGTACGACATCGAAGTGTGGGCGCCAGGGCAGGGGAGTTACCTGGAAGTTTCCAGTTGCTCCAACTGCGAGGATTACCAGTCGCGTCGCATGGGGCTCCGCTACAAGACCGCCACCGGCGAGAATCGCTTTCCGCATCTGCTCAACGGCAGCGGCACGGCGCTGGCTCGGCTGTTTGTGGCGTTGCTGGAAACGCATCAGCAGAGCGATGGCTCCATTCTCATTCCGGAAGTGTTGCAGCCGTTCCTCAAAACTGACCGGCTGAAGCCCTGAATCGCGTTATTCCATTGTAAAACATGGCCGCCAATGTTTAGAGTCACCGCATGAAGATACTGCTCGCCTGTAGCGAAGTGCATCCGTTCTCCAAGACCGGCGGCCTTGGTGACATGGTGGGCGCGCTGGCCAAGACGCTGGCCCGGGTGGGACACCGTGTGGGGATCGTGACCCCGCTTTATCGTGGCATTCAGGAAAAGTATCCCGCCATGCAAAAGCTGGAGTGGTGGATGGATTTGCCGATGGGTTTGAAACACGTTCAGGCGGAAGTGTGGACGCTAGAACCCGAGCCGGGGCTAACCGTGTATTTCATCCGTCAACCCGCGTATTACGACCGCAATGGCATCTATACCGAGCTGGGGGTGGCCTATCCGGATAACGGGGAGCGTTACATTTTTTTCAGTAAAGCCGTGGTTCATCTGGCGCGCTATCTGCCATGGCAACCGGAGATAGTGCATGTGCATGATTGGCAGACGGCGCTGGTTCCCGCTTTGATTTTGCATCAGGAGATGTTCGACGACTGGCCGCAGATACCCAAAACCTGTCTGACCATTCACAACCTGGCCTATCAGGGGATTTTCTTTCCAGCGGATTTTAACCTGACCAATCTGGCCGAGGAGTTCATGAATCCGAACGGCGCGGAGTTTTATGGGATGATGAATTGCCTGAAGGCGGGCATTGCGTATGCCGACATGGTCACCACCGTCAGTCCCCGTTATGCCCGGGAAATCACCACTGAGGCGTATGGTGAGCATCTGGATGGGCTGTTGCGTGGTCGCGGCAGTGCGTTGGTGGGTATTTTGAACGGCGTGGATTACGAGGAATGGAATACCGAGCACAATCCGTACCTGCCGAATCCTTATTCCGTCGAGAATCTGGAGGGCAAGCGTCTGAACAAAGTGGCGCTGCAAAAGGAACTGGGTTTGCCGGAGAATCCGAATATGCCCTTGTTCGGCAATATCTCGCGGTTGACGGATCAAAAGGGCACCGAATTGATTTTGGGCGCGATGGAGGAGATGCTGGCTTCGGAGCTTCAATTTGTGTTGCTGGGAACGGGTGATCCCGTACTCGAAGCTGCCTGCGTCGCCTTGGGTAAACGGCATCCCTCAAAGGTCGCGGCCAGGATATTGTTCAATCCAGCGTTGTCGCACCGCGTGGAAGCCGCGTGTGATTTCTACTTGATGCCTTCGCGGTTTGAACCGTGCGGTTTGAACCAGATGTACAGTCTGCATTATGGCACGCTGCCGGTGGTGCGGGCTACGGGTGGCTTGGATGATTCTGTGGTGGACATTGCCGAAAATGTCGAGGCAGCCACTGGCATCAAGTTTTACCAGTTTTCCGCGCGGGTACTGGCGCGCGCCATCCGCAAAGCCTTGGTGTTGTACCAAACTCCGGCGCTGATGGACCGCATGCGGCGCAATGCCATGCAGCAGGACTTTTCCTGGCAAAGCACCGAGAAGCATTACGCGAAACTGTATCAGCGATTACTGTACGGTTGATCAGCCGATCAAACTCCAACTGACTTCACTTGCCTGCTTTGGCGCGGGCATCCTTGAGCTTTTCCGTCAACTCGTTGCAGGTGCCCAGATATTCCATGGCCTGCACTTTGTCGAGGTGCTTTTGAGCGTCGTCAAACCGTTGCAGGCTAATGCAAATGCGCGCGTAATGCAGCCAGACACCCTGCCGTTGCACATCATCCTCCGCCACCGCCTCGGCGCGCCGCCAGGCGGCCAGGGATTCTTCGCCCAACTGGACCACCGCCTGGTTTGCGACGGTGGCGTTGGTGGTCACTGGCAGAATCACCGCGTAATAGGATTGCGCCAAGTCGCTGGCGACCGTGAAATTAGTCGGGCACAATTCCAATGCCTTTCGGTATAAATCCTGCGCCTTGGTAATTACGTCGCGCAGGGATAGGTGATAAACGTTCATGGCGTCGCCGCGAAACAGGAGTAGGTTGCGGGCATAGTTTTGGTAGTAGAGCGGCTCGCGCGGATTCAGCTCCAAGGCGCGGGCGTAGCAGGTGAAGGCGTTGGTCGCGGGGCCGTTGTGCCCGTAAAAGTTCCCCAGATTATTCCAGACCACCGCGTTGGCGGGCGCCAGGGTACGAGCCTTCTCCAATTGTTCCAACGCTTCCGGCTCATGGCCCCAATCCCGCAGGAAACTGGCGTATGCCAGCCGTGCCCGGGTATGTTCCGGATGCACCTTCAAAAAACCCTGATACGCCTCACCAACCGGTTCAAAGCGCCTGCTGATGCGCAGTTGCAGCAGGGCTTTGGCCACCGTGACACTTTCCACGTGATTGGATTGACTGGCCTTGATCCACTCATCCACCTCGGCTTGCGCCTCGTCATCCGCCCGGAGCAACGTGCGATATTCCGAATCCACGGAATCATTTGTGGCGATTTGGATGTTCACCGGGACGGGACTGCCCAGGCAGGTCAGGATGGACAGCCATAGCCACAGCCAACCGAGCGTACGCCAATTGTCAAAAGGTGAATTCATTTCGGAGAAGTGATTTCTCTGCCGTTCATTTTCTTCTTTGGATTTCGCGTTTCGGTTTTCGGGACTCGAATTTCCCCGCTCACTCCAGCAAAGCCAAAAGCACCAGTATCACACCTGCTTGACGATGCCCCAATACACGTCCAACCGTTTGGACAGATACAGCTTGATCGCTTTGAGCAGCACCTGCGCCTCCAGTTTTTGACCGTTCGCAATGATATCCTTGATGCCCATGTTGGGTTTCACGCGAAAACAATCCTGCGCGATGATCGGTCCTTCATCCAGGTTCATCGTGACAAAGTGCGCCGTGACGCCGATTACCTTGACACCACCTTCATACGCCTGCCGGTACGCTTGCGCGCCGGGGAAACTGGGCAGCAGCGAAGGATGAATATTGATGATCTTGTTTTTATAACGCCACACGAAATTGGGCGAAAGAATCTTCATGAACCGGGCCAGCACGACAAAGTCCACCTCGTGCTTTTCCAGAATTTCGAGCGCCTGTTGCTCGCCTTGCGTGCGTTCTACCCAGGGAACTTCCACGAACGGGAGGTGATGCCGCCTGGCCACTGGTTCCAAGTCGCGCCGGTTACTGAGCACGACGACTGGGTCGGCGGTCAGTTTACGGGAGCGCACCTCATTCAGGATGGTTTCCAGGCAATGC
Source organism: Verrucomicrobiota bacterium (assembly GCA_037139415.1). Classification (NCBI taxonomy): domain Bacteria; kingdom Pseudomonadati; phylum Verrucomicrobiota; species Verrucomicrobiota bacterium. Next base: position 9,235 of record JBAXGN010000117.1, read on the forward strand.
GGTTCCTTGGTGACCATGATGGCAAAACGCTGGCGGCGGCGCGGTTCCGTCCAGCGCAGCTTGATTTCCATGTCCAGCGTTTTGGCAAACGCCGCCAGTCCGGCACGCACCGTGTCGGGATTCATCTGGGCGGTTTTCCAACTCGCCTGGATGGTCATGCTGAACTGTCCGCGTGTGACCTGCTCCTCCAGGGCTTCGATATTGGCCTTCTGCTCGAAGAGAAAATTCGTCACCCGGGCCACAACACCCGTTTTGTCCCGTCCGATCACCGTGATGGTTGCAAATGATTTCATAAATTAAAGCGGCGCGATCTGCCGTGCCGACAACGCCACAGCGTACCATTTTCGTTCTGCTGCTCAATCAAAAACAAGTTTTCAAATGCCACCGGTATGGAAGTGGCAAGCTCGGCTTTTTCAGTTGCATCCTGCGCGGTGCGTGCTTTGATTACTTGGCATCAGACATCATGAATATTGTGCAAGTCACCCCGGGCGCCGGCGGCATGTACTGTGGAAATTGCTTCCGCGACAATGCGCTGGTAGCGGAGTTGCGTCGTCAGGGACATTCCACCCTGATGGTGCCGCTCTACCTGCCCATGACGCTGGAGGAACCGGACCAAAGCGCTGGCACACCACTATTTTTTGGCGGCATCAGCGTTTACTTGGAACAAAAATCCGCCCTTTTTCGCAATATGCCAGGCTGGTTGCGGAACGCGCTGGCCGCGCCTGCACTACTGAAATGGGCTGCAGGACGGGCCGCCAAGACCCAGGCGGCGGATGTGGGGGAGTTGACGATCTCCATGTTGCGCGGCGAGGATGGGCGACAAGCCAGCGAGTTGGCTACGCTGATTGCGTGGCTGAAGACTCAGCCGCGTCCGGATGTCATCTGCCTCTCCAATGCCTTGTTGGTTGGCATGGCGCGCCAGCTTCGCGCGGAGTTGGGCGCACCGGTGTTCAGCTTGTTGCAAGGGGAGGATTCGTTTCTGGATGCCATGCGGGAGCCGCAGCGTGCCGTGGCATGGGAATTGATGGCGGAGCGGGCACGGGAGGTGGCCTGTTTCATTACTCCCAGCCACTATTTTGCCAACCGCATGCGGGATCGGTTACGGGTTGCCCCCGCGCAAATTCAAGTGCTGCCCAGTGGCGTTAATCTCCAGGATTTTCCCACCACCCCGGCGGGCTCGCCACAACCACCAGTACTGGGCTTTTTCGCACGGCAATGCAAAGATAAGGGGTTGGATTTATTGGTGGACGCGTTCCTGGAGTTGCGACGGCGCCAGCGCGTGCCTGAATTGCGGTTGAAGATCGGTGGCGGCTGTGGTCCAGCCGATACCGCCTTTGTTGCTGTGCAAAAACGCAAACTGGAACGCGCCGGACTGCTCGCGTCCGTGGAGTTTCATCCCAACGTGGATCGCCAGGCTAAAATCGAGTTTTTACGGTCGCTCACGGTGTTCTCCGTGCCCGCGCTGTACGGCGAGGCGTTTGGGTTGTACTTGGTGGAAGCCATGGCGGCGGGTGTGCCGGTGGTACAGCCGCGCGTGGCCGCTTTTCCGGAAATCATTGAGGCTACTGGTGGCGGAGAGCTTGCGGAGCCGACGGCGATTGGCTTGGCGGAAGCCATCGAACGGCTGTTGTTGGACCCGGCCCGGTGTCAGATGCTGGCGCGGCAGGGACAACGAGCGGCTCATGCCAAGTACAGTACGCCCCAGATGGCTCGCGAGTTGACCGCGTTATTCCAAGCACATGGCGTTGCTGGCGTTTAAACTTGGAAGAAGTGGTTCAAATTTTAACTCGTACATTTCGAAAATCGGGGACCATGATTATGGTCCGTGATGCACTTATTCCGTACCGACCTCATCCCCGGCGCCAGCTTCACCGGAAAGCATGTCCCCGGCGACGAAATAATCCATTTGCGGACCGGTAAGGCGAAGCGTGCCGATCTTGTTGCCTTGGCGATAAACGCCCAAACGGGAACCAAGTTTAGGCATTTGTCCGATGGGGAAGCTCAGAATGGCGGTGCGTCCGTCAGGGTTATAGCGAACCACCTTGCCAACCTGAAGTACCTCTGGAGGAAGGATTTTAGCGCCACTGGCTTGGCCCACAGCGACGGAGGACGATGGCGGTGGTGGTTTGGAAACATCTGGCGAGGCACAACCGGCCAAAAGGAAAAGCAGAATAAAAAAAACGCCCGCTTTCACAAGCGCTTATGGCGTTGTCTGCGTGGAGGGCGCGGGACCAGATTGCCCCTGCTGCTTGAACGCATAAACCAAGAGCCCGATAATCACCAAACCCAGGATGACGCCGACGATGATAAAAACCAAGTTGGTCTTGTTGGTCTTTTTGGCAAACGGGGAGTTCGTTTCAAAGTTGACCGGTTGGAGACCAGTTTCCAACTCATTAAGTTTAACGCCTTGCGGCAAAGCGATGGTATGATCCAATACCTGTTTTTTGGGCGGTGCCGCTTGATCAGACTCCAACCGCATTTGCAGGTTGCCCAAACGCAATATCTGGCCCGGCTTGAGAGTGGCTTCATGGATCTGGTTTCCGCCAATAAACGTACCGTTGGTGGAATCCAAATCTTTGATGACAACCTCGGTGCCACGTAGGTGAATTTCACAATGATGGCTGGATACGGATGCTTCGGGAATGCACAGCGTGTTGTCGTCCACCCGGCCAATGGTAGTCTTCTCCACCTTAAGCTCATAGGTAAGCCCGGTGTACCCCTCACTTAATACCACTAGTTTTGCCATACTTTATTTCGGTAGAGATTACCTTCAGGTCGCGACACAAGTCAAACGGTTTCCCAAACAAATGCAGGAATTATTTTCGAGGGTATTCGTGATAAATCCGCGATTTCCTCTCCATGCTCTGCCACCGGCTGCATCGTTGGGGGGGCTCATGTGCTTTATTTACTGCCGGGTTTCACCGGCGGCATGGCCGCCAAGTCAGGCGGCAGCTTGTCGGCTTCAAAGGTCTCGACGTTAAGTTTAAGCAGGCTGCACATCGGCACCCCCAGATTCACCAGCCCATTGGAACGATCCACCACCATGGCAACCCCGGCGACAACACCCTGATGCGCCCGCACGATGTCCATGGTTTCCACCACCCGGCCACCCTTGGTGACCACGTCTTCCACCACGAGGATTTTCTCACCGGCGGCAATCTTAAAACCGCGCCGCAATACGAGTTTACCCTCCTCCTTTTCCACAAAGATGAACCGGAGACCAAGTTGGCGGGCGACTTCCTGGCCGATCACCAAGCCACCCATGGCCGGGGAAACGACTGTTACTGCGCCCAATGGCTTCAACTTGGCCGCCAAGGCGGCTCCCAATTTTTCCACATCCGGCATGTACTGGAGCGCCAACGCGCATTGAAAGAACTGCCGACTGCGCAGGCCGCTTCGCAAAATGAAATGACCTTCCAGCAGGGCGCCGGTTTTCCGAAAAACATCAAGGACTTGTGTTTCTGTCATGCGTAAGCAGGATAGGATAAGCCGGGAAAATTGTCGAAGGAAAAGAACAGTTATGGATCTTTGGGCGAAGATTTCTTTCCACTGGAATTACCAGGCCGATGGGCTGGCGGCGCGGGATGAGCGATATTGGCCCCTTCTTTGTGTAACTTGTCATATTCCTCGACCGTGATGGGTTCAATCTTCACGTTGTCGAACCAATAAATATCGGGCGGATAGTAGGCGTACAGCATGACCCGCATTTCTGTAACCTCCTTACGAAACTTGGTGGGAAAGAATTCCTGGGAGATGGTTACCCAGTCATTCGCCGAGGCGCGGCATTCTACCGTGGTTTCCCAGCGCCGCCGTTTCTCGCCCTGGAACATGCCGTAACCGCGTACCCAAACCTTGCCGGTGCCTTTGGATTTGTAGTCAAACGTAATTTTATACGGTTGATTGGCGATCACCGGAATGGGGTCGGAGTAATACGAGAGTCCATAGGTGTCGGAGATATTGTTTTTTTCCGGATTCGGGAAGATCCATTTATCGAGCCCCACCTTTTTCCACTGTGCGCACATCGCGATTTCGGAAATGCCAGTATTGATGCGGATGGCTTTACCCCGTTCCTTGCCGTCGCTGCCGGCGGGAGCATTGGTCCATTGTACCCCTAGACCATCCAGGCGATCCCAAAAGAACGGTTTGGCGGAATCTTTGGGATCGGCTTGTTCAAAGCCGCCATTCGGTACCAGCAGGTCTGCGGCGAAGGCAGCATGGGCCGCGATCAGGATGACTGCGATCAAGTGGTTGGTGGAATGCTTCATCTCTGTTCCTATTTCTTATTGCCCGTATTTTGGTCGGCCAACACCTTGAAATATTCGCCCACCATTTCTTCGTAGCCTTTCGGAATACCGTCGGAAAGTCCGGTTTTAATTTCGTCCCGATAGGATTCCGGCAACTTGGTGCGTTCCCGGTGCAGGCCGCTCTCGACCCGCACGGTGCGCTTGGCATCACCAAGCATGTTGACGGCTTGACTAAAGGCCCGGCGAACGCCCAAACCGTCGCCTTTGCGCGCGGCCTGTTCCACCTTTTTCATGGCGTTTATCGAGGCTTCCAAATCGCCGGTGGGCAGCTTGTATTTGCGCAACGCCAAGGCCAGGGATTCCGCTTCCTGGCGAATCTTCGCCTGGTTATCGGCGATGCGGGGCATTTTCTGGCCCAGTTGGGGCGAGTTGGGGCCGCGCAGTCCCTCGGCGCCATGCCCGGAAAGTTTGCCGCCCCCTGTCGCACCACCCTTGCTGTTTTTGTCTTCGTCTTTGACGGCGCCCTCTTCAAATGGGGTGGCATCCAAGCGGGTCGGGGTTTCCCGGCCGCCTTTGCCTTGCGCGGTTTCCTCGACCATCTGGCCACTACTGCGCCCGGTGCGACCTTCGCCGGAGCGTCCGCCGATTTCCATCTGATTGGGCAGGGTATTGCCGGTGACCCCTTTGGCGCTCATGCTGGAAATCGGTCCATCGCCCGCGCCCCAGCCGGCCCCTTTATCGAGAGAATCCATCCAAGGACTCGAAACATCCTCAATATCCTGAGTCATTTCCTCTTCCTTATCAATCAGGTCGCCAACAATATCTTCCAGCTCAGAAGGCAATTCCGCCATCGGCACATCGGCGGGAGCGCCAGTGGCCTCCTCCATGTTCCACTTGATGTTATCCGGCTTGTCGGGCAGCCACTTCTCGAGATTCTGCACCAGATTTGAGGCGCCTTCCAGGCCGGATTGCTCCGCCGGCACGGCCAGTTCCACTTTCTTGCCGAACAGGTTGGACGAGGCCATCTTGATTTCCTGATACACCTCGTTCACTTCCTTGGACAGTTTGCCATCGGAGAAATCCTGTTGCGGCAGTTTGCTGAAATCCGTCAGTTTTTCCTGAAGGAACTTGGACCATTCCCCTTCCTCGCGGGCCATGTCGCCCAGAATTTTATCCTCCTTATCGGTTAAATCCTCGGGCCGTTTGTCCATCAAAGCCTTGCTGCGTTCGAGAATTTTTTCCTGAGCGGCCATGAACTTCTTCAAGTCATCCGTCAATTCTTTGGCAATATCCTCCGGTTTCACCATGGGGGTGTTTTCGTTGTCTTTCGGCGTACTGTTGGTGCGGGCAAGCTGCTGCTTTTGATCCGCTATCTTGCCCAGCAACGCTATCAATTCGGAGAGGATATACGTCTGGCGTTTTTCGATGTCGGCAATTTCCGCCGTCAGTTTGGTCTCGGCCAGCGCGGGTAATTTCTCGACGTCACGCAAGGCCCACGGCATTTCGCCATTGACCAGCGGTTCCATGGTAGCGGCATAGACCTTGCCATCCGGCGCATTATTAAAATACTTGATGGCCATCTGCCCGTTGCGCCGGGCGTCACTCTGATGCGTGGAAATTTCCCGGGCTCGGTCTTTGATACTCTTGTTTTTAATCGCTTCTTCCAAGTAGGTTTTCAGATTGGCGGTGCGATTCAGAGAGCGGTCTTGAAAAGTGATGGTGGAACGCAGACTGGCGAAACCGGAGGCCAGTGGATCATCCGAGGCAGGCGCAAAGTTATCCAGCGACTTGACGCGCAGCATGATGGGACGCGACTTGGATGGCTGGGCATTGGGGCGAAAATCAATCGCCAGCGCTTCGAGCAGATAGGCGGTGTCCGGTTTGAAAAATTGCGGGTCCACTTCGAGCTTGTAGCTTTCCTTGAACGGACCTTTGTTGCCGGGCGGGCCGATGTACGTCCAGGACTTGGCCACCCGTTGCACCTGTTCGGATTCCGGGGTGCGCACGGTGATCTCGATGGCGCGCACGCCGTAATCGTCACTGGCCTGAATTTCCAACGGCACCGTGGTACCCAGGTTGACGAGGCGGTTGCGGTCAGTGGTGATGAATTCGATCTGGGGCGGTTGGTCTGTCTCCAGCCGTAGCGCGCCCTTGGTGAGGCTGACATTCTTGCGCAACCCCGGCGCGGTGACTTCCACATCATACTCGCCGCCAGCAGTGACAATCGTCTCCATTTGCCAGTGCCTCCCCATGTTTTTACAGGCGGTGGCGTTGGAACCGAGCAGCCAATTCGCCGCACTAACCGACGGCTCGATCATCATGATTAATTCCAGCTTGGAACCCGGCAGCGCACCGACCGAGGTGGGCGGTCCGGGATTGGTGACTGCGCCCATGCCAATATAGGCGGGCGGAGTGACGCAAAAAAACGATTCCTTGATGCGCGGCAGCGTTTTAACCAGCACCCGCACACTGCGCGAATACGCGTCATCCGCAAACACCCGGAAGGCAAATTGGCGTCGCACATCGGCAAAGGTATAAGTGTATCTGGAGGTCAATCCCGGCGCGCCGGCCATCACCAGATTTTCTCCAGAAGCAGGGTCCGGCTCCACGGCGGTAACCGCTTCTTTCCATACCAACGTCGGGGTGCCATTCAACGCTTTACCGGCCACCTCGGCGGTGATTTCCACATTTTCCCCCTCCACCACGGTTAAATCCGTTCCCGGGTTGATATTCAGTTGGAGCGACGCCACCGGCGGGCGATCGGAGAGCGGGGATACGAAGCGCGCTCCGGCATTCAACACGTAGCGCGGATACAACGAGGCATACACCACCCAAGCGACAATAAGCAGGATGGCGCCGCTGCCCCAGCGCAGCATATCACGCTTGTTCCACAGGTCGGAAATGCGAATGGCTCCGGCGTGTTCCACGCCCAGGTTGAACGTGCGTTCGGCAAACTGGCGTTCCTCGGGACGGAAACTGCGGGTTTCAAACTGGCAGGCGTTGATCAGCGCGTTATCGGGAACGCCATAGCGCTTTTCCAGCAGGATGGCGGTACGCTCCACACGCTGCTTCTCGGCGGCGACACGGTAAATCTTTTTGACGAAGCCAAAGCCTACCAGTAACGCCCCGCCCACGGCCAGAGGCAGCCGCAATCCCGCCGGCAACCGCAGAAAATTATCCAAGAGGAACAATGCCAGCCAGATGCCCAGGCAGGTTACCAGCCACCAACTCACCCCAACCAGAATCGCGGACAACTTGATGCGTCGTCCGGCCTGTTTCAAGATCGTTGTGATGCCAGTTTGGTTCGTATTCATGGCCAATGCGGTTTAATCTAAACGATTTTCCGAAAAACACCACTGGAATGTTTTTACGCTTTAGCAGAAAACGCCTCATGCACTGCGGATACCATCACTGTTCAGGCCGTTGGGTGATCCAGAAGCGACTTTCGCACATTGACGGTTCAAAGCGTCATAAAATGATGATTTTGCCGTCGTTTCTGGTTTGCACGCCGTTGCCGGAGGTTTTATTGTGGCTCTGCTATGAACGAAATTAACCGACGGTCTTTCTTAAAATCGTCAACGTTTGGCGCGGCTGCTGCTGCCGGGGCTGGCGGTATGCTCATGGCCGCGCAGGAAAATCCCCCTGCCGACACCAACGGCCAAAATTCCACGCGGGAGACGTTCCGACTGGCGCGGGAAATCCCGGTCGAAGCGGAGTTCGACCTGGTCGTGGCTGGCGGCGGTCCCGCTGGAACTGCAGCGGCGGTTTGCGCCGCGCGGCTTGGAGCCAAAGTGCTGCTGGTGGAGGCCACTGGTTGCCTGGGCGGCATGGGAACCTCGGGTTTGGTGACTGAATTTGACCCAATGGCCAACGGCGAGCGGATGCTGGTCGGCGGCTTGATGCGCGAGATTGTCACCACCATGCACCGGCGGGGCTTCCTTGCCCCGCACGTCACGGAGGAGTTTTACAGTAAACGGTTTCATTGTTGGACGCCGTTCCGCGCCGAGGGTTACAAACTGGTGCTGGACGAACTGGTCACCGCCGCCGGGGTGGATATGCGGTTCTTCACCCGGGTGGTGGAAGCGGATGTGGATGCCGCCACGCGCCGCGTCAAAGGGGTGATCCTGCACAACATCGAAGGGCTGCGTTATGTCCGCGCGAAAACGTTCGTGGACGCCACCGGCGACGCGGTCCTGACCAGTCTTTGCGGTGCGCCTTGCCGTGAGGCCGGGCGTGACACGCCCAACATCATGCCGCCCACGCTGTGCTCGCTGGTTGGGGGGATTGACTGGAAACGAGCCACGAAAAACCCCGGCGGCACCGGCCCGGACAACCAACAGAAGTTGGTGGAAAAGGCCATCGCCGACGGGCACTTCACCTCGCATGATCGCCATGTTCCAGGCATGTTTCGCGTCGGGGATTCCCTCGCCTCGCTCAATACCGGCCACATTTTCCACATGAATGCCCTGCAATGCCGCAGTCTCAGCGATGGCGTGATGCAGGGACGCCGGATTGTGCAGGAGTTCATCTCCTTCTACCGCAAGTATGTGCCGGGATGTGAGGCGATTGAACTGGTCACCACCGGCAGCCTTGTGGGCATACGGGAATCACGGCGGATCGTGGGCGAATATGAATTGAACTTCGCCGATTATCTCGCGCGGCGGCAGTTCCCCGACCAGATCGCGGTGTTCAACAAGGCGGTGGATATTCATGTCTATGACGATTCGGAGGCTGAGTACCAACGGTATTTCAAGGAATATAACCAGACCGGACGCCTGAAGCCCGGCGAATGCTACGGCGTTCCCTATGGCATCTTGGTGCCGAAGGGGTGGCAGAACCTTTGGGTGGCGGGCCGCTGCAATTCCAGTGATATTCAGGTGCATGGCTCGATCCGTGTGCAACCCGCCGCCTCAATGATGGGCCAGGCCGTCGGCACGGCAGCGGTGCAAGCCATCGCCACCGGGCAACCCGCGTGCGACCTTGACACGGCAAAGCTTGTCGAAACACTGCGCACCGCCGGGGCTTACCTGCCTCAGGAAAAATTGGAACGAGGCATGACACGGGGGAAGGGATAGCGTGGCTCAAAAAAAATGAAATTAACACTTGTCAAACGGCGGGGGGCTGGTACGGTCTGCCGCTCTATTTGAAATTATGAAGTCTGATATTCATCCTAAGTATCAGGAAGCGGAAATCCGGTGCGCCTGCGGCAACGTGATTAAGACCCGCTCCACTAAACCGTCTATTGTGATCGGTATCTGTAACGTTTGCCACCCGTTCTATACGGGGCAGCAGAAGTTCGTGGATACCGCTGGCCGCGTGGATAAATTCCAGCAGCGCATGGCCAAAACTCAAGCCGCCCAGGCTGAGGCCGCCACCAAGAAGAAGAAACGGAAGTAGCCGCTTTTAGCATTCCCGCCCGCAGGGCTGCAACGCCTTGCGGGCGGGTTGTTTTTACGGCTTATGGATTTGCGTCCCCATATTGAACGGTTTGGCAAACGATTCGCCGAACTGGAAGCGCAGTTGGCTGACCCCAAGGTTTTCAACAACCCTCAACGGGCCCAGGAACTGCATCGGGAATACGCGCGTCTGAAGGACCTGGTGGCCGATGGCCAGTTCTACCTCAAGACGCTGGCAGAATTGGCGGAGAACCGCGCCATGATCCAAACCGAAATCAATGACTCCGAACTGGCCCAAATGGCCCGGGAGGAAATCCTTCGGTTGGAGCCGCTGGAAAAACGGCTGACGCTCAAGCTTCAGCACGGCATCCTGCCGCCGCATCCGGCGGATTCGCGCAACACCATTGTTGAAATTCGCGCAGGCGCGGGTGGCGCCGAGTCGGCGCTGTTTGCCGCCGATCTTTACCGCATGTACTGCCGTTACGCGGAATCCCGCAAGTGGACGGTGGAAAGCATGGATTCCAACCCCTCGGATTTGGGCGGTTTCAAGGAAATCACCTTTAACGTGAGCGGCACCGACGTCTTTAAGCGGATGAAGTTTGAGAGCGGGGTGCATCGTGTGCAGCGCGTGCCCGCCACGGAGGCGCAGGGGCGGGTACACACCAGCACTGCCACGGTGGCCGTGCTCCCCGAGGCGGAAGAAGTGGACATTGAGATCAAGCCCGACGAGTTGGAGATCAATGTCTGCCGGGCCTCAGGTAAGGGAGGGCAGGGGGTCAATACCACGGATTCCGCCGTGCAGATCATTCATAAGCCCACCGGCATGATCGTCCGCTGCGCCGACGAGCGTTCCCAGCAAAAGAATAAGCTTAAGGCCATGAAGGTGCTGCGATCCCGTTTGCTGGAGATAAAAGTGGCGGAAGAAAACGCCAAATATGCCGCCCGCCGCAAAGAACAGGTGGGCACCGGCGAACGCAGTGAAAAGATTCGCACCTATAATTTCCCACAAAACCGGGTGACCGATCACCGGGTAGAACTGACGTTGTATAACTTGGCCAATGTCATCGAAGGCAACCTGGATGAACTGATTGAGCCATTGATGAATTACGATCTGGAAGAGCGGCTCGCATCGCTCAAAGAGTAAACGCTAAAGGGTGTCCGGTTGGCTAATTTCTCCGTTTTTGTTACGACCATTTGATTTCGATTATGTCCCATACTATACGCACCATCAAAGGATTGGTTTTTGATTGCGACGGCACGCTAGCGGATACCATGCCGCTGCACTGGCAGGCCTGGCAGATCATCTCCCGCCGCTATCGTTTCCATTTCCCGGAGGACCGCTTTTATTCGCTGGGCGGCGTTCCCTCGCGCGATATTTTGCACATGCTTTCCGAGGAGCAGGGGATTGCGCTGGACCCGTTCGAAGTCTCACGTGAAAAGGAATCCGAATATCTTAAAAACCTGTCCCAAATAGGGCCCATCCCGGTGGTGGTGAATATTGCCCGTGAGAATTTCGGCAAGCTGCCCATGGCGGTGGCTTCGGGCGGCAGCCGGCATATCATTGAGCTGGTCCTGACCCATCTGGGAATTCGCGAACTCTTTGGCGCGGTGGTGACCAGTGAAGATGTGAAACATCAGAAGCCCGCGCCGGACATCTTTGTGGAGGCGGCGCGGCGCATCGGGATTGAACCGAAACATTGCCGGGCTTACGAAGATACCGATCTGGGGATGCAAGCCATTCGTGCCGCCAAGATGGAAGCGGTGGACGTGCGCGAGTTGCTGGCGCTCAAGCGGTGCGCGTAAAGAACACTACGTCGTTCAGGTTGTTTGGCACGTTTTTGAAACCAGGTAGTCTCCATTTCAAAGTTACCGGAACATAACTTGCAGCAGCCCTCCCGCTCGTCGAACTGGGCATGCGGTTTGCCCGGATAATTCACCACACTAACATCCGCACCGTCCCGGCGTTGTGGTATTCCACATGCCCATCCACAAAATTGACGCAGCCACTGGAAATTCCGGGTTTATGCCAGCCGCCGGGATTATCGGGGAATACCACCACATTGTCCGCAAACATCACCGTCATGGAGGGATTGGTCACCACGTTTACTTTCTTCCCCGCCAGACCGCCGTCATCCAGATAACCCGTGGCGTTAAACATATATGAGTTGCCCACCCAATCGTACAACCGGTTTGGGAGGGTGTCCTCGCGTCCGGTATCCAGTGGGCAAAGCATTAGGTTAGGCGGCAGCCCGTAGTGGTTCAAAGGGCGGTCAATCCGGTTGAAAATCCCGGCTTGCCCGGTGTACATATTTCCGTTCGTGCGCCCAGCCCACACGAACCATTCCATGCCATCGGTGGAAATGGTGGGGGAATGCGGGTCACCCCAGAAGCAAAGGTCCTCGTAGTCATCGAGGTACATCATCATGGCCACGCCCGCCTGCCGGAGTTGCGATAAACACTGCGTTTGCCGCGCCTTCTGTTTGGCTTTGGCAAGCGCCGGCATCAGCATCGCGGCCAGGATGGCAATGATGGCGATCACTACCAATAATTCAATAAGCGTGAACCCGCGACCGTTGCGCTTGCCCGATGACGGAACAGCGGCAGCTACAACGATGTTCTCGCGCTTCATAGGCTATCCCCACTTTTCCAAATGCATTTGTGCTTTTGGGAAGAGCAACTCGTCACAAACGATTTTTCGGGTGCCTTCCACCAGCGCATTAGGGCCGCAGGCGTAGAAGAAGGTGTGTTCCCGATCCACGATTTGTTCCTGCAACCAGGCGGCATTGATGCGCCCACGATGTCCCATCCAGGAATGGCCTTCCGGCAGGCGGGTGCAGGTGACCAGAAATTTGAACTGGGGATTTTCCGCAACCAGAGTGTCAAAATCTTGATGGAAAATAACCTCTTCCGGAGCGCGCACGCTATAGAGCACGGTGATGCGGGTGGAAAGTTTTCGCAAGGCGGCTTCCCTCATGAAACCCCGGAACGGAGTTACGCCGGAACCGCCCGCGACGCAAATAAGGTGGGCGTCGGGCTCGTATATCGGCAGGAAACGTCCCGTGGGGGGGATTACGCATAACCGGTTGCCCACCATTGCCCAATCCACCAAGCGGGTACCCATCTTGCCCTCGCGCTTGACGGTAACTTCATAATAGCCGCGGTCCAGTGCGCAAGAGGATAGTGAGTAGGCCCGTTTGTAATGGGGCGCTTCGGGCCAATAAATTGTGATAAACTGGCCGGTCTTGAATTCGACGTCGTATCCCTCGGGCCATCTGAGCCGCACAGACTTTGTATCCGGCGATTCATTTTTCACCGATTCAACCACCATTTCCACGATTTGTTTTGCCATATATTTGTTCGCTCGCAATTTTGACGCTAGCAACGTGGCATGAGTCTGGCTAAATGCAACCTAATGCCCGGACTTCTCAAACATCGTTTCGATTTGTTCCAGGGATTGTCCTTTGGTCTCCGGCACAAACCGCCAGACAAACAGGATTTCGAGGACGCACATCAGACCATATAAGACAAACGGCACGCTGGGCAAATCTTTGAAGCGATCCATCAACATGGGAAAGCTCTGCGTCACGACATAATCCGCAAACCACAGGCACAGGGTCGCCAGGGCCATGGCCCGGCCACGAATCCGCGTTGGGAAAATCTCCGCAATGATCACCCAGGTCACCGGGCCCAGGGACATGCTGAAACAGGCCATGTAGCCCAGGATGAAAACCAACATCCAGAACGGCGCGAATTTGTAATAGAGCGCCGCGGCCATGGAGACCAGGCAAATGCCCATTCCCAGCGTGCCCCAAAGCATCAAGGGTCGCCGCCCCCATTTGTCCACCGTCCAGATGGCCACGATGGTGAATAGAAAATTGACCGCCCCCACGCTGATATGCTGGAGGAGCGCCACATTGGTGCTGCTGCCCACGGATTCAAATATTTTGGGCCCGAAATATATAAAGGCGTTGATGCCGGTAATTTGTTGGAGCACCGCCAGCACAATGCCGATGACCAGCACCAGGCGCATTCCCGGTTGCAATAGCTGTCTCAGCGAGGCGCCTTCGTGGGAGAGGCTCGCCTTGATCGCCTGCAGCTCCACCTCAGCGGCCGCCTGGCCGTTCACGCGGGTCAGGACCTTCAGCGCCTCGGCTTCCCGGTTTTGCTCCATCAACCAGCGCGGGCTTTCCGGCACTAACAGCAGCAAGCCCAGGAATACGAGCGATGGCAACGCCCCCATGGCAAACATCCAGCGCCATCCCGTGTTCACATTCCAGGCGTGGTCCCCTTTCCCGGCGATGTACCAATTGATAAAATACACTACAAATATTCCGGTGACGATGGCCATTTGGTTCAGGGAGACCATCCGCCCCCGCAGACGCGCCGGGGCCACCTCGGCAATGTACATCGGCGAGGCAATCGAGGCCGCCCCCACGCCAATGCCGCATAAAATCCGGAAGACGATAAACATCCACAGCTCCTTGGGCAGCGCCGTCCCCACGGCGGACGCGCCAAACAGCACCCCGGAGAAAACCAGCAATTTCTTGCGTCCCAACCGGTCCCCAAAGGCACCCGCGATGGAGACGCCGATCATGCAGCCGATCAGAATGCAGCCGGCGGACCAGCCTTCCATGCGCGGGTCCATGGCAAACTTTTCCTTGAGGAACCCAATGGCTCCGGAAATCACGGCGGTATCATAGCCGAACAGCAGGCCGCCGAGCGTGGCCACCAGGCAGATCAGGACGACATACCCCGTGCTGCCCTTGGCAGACGCGCCCAAACTTTGGGCCGTCGGGACGGACGATTGCGTTGCGGTGCTCATGTTGGACAGGAGTTATGCCAAATCCTTGCGCGGATGGCAAATGGATTGATTCGCCAGATTATTGCCACGTTGGCGGCTGGGGATGCCGGAGCGGGGCTTAAGCCGGCGGGGCACCGCGCCGCTTTGGATGCCCGCGCAAGGAACCGCGCGGCGCGGATTGTCAGCGATGACGATGGGGATGACACTGAAGTTCCGTACCCCCTCACCCTAACCCTCTCCCTCGGGGAGAGGAAAATCCGCTCGCCGCGTATGGATATTCTGAAGGTTATTGGTGCGCTCCCGTCGCAGACGGATTCTACGCCGGACGCCAAAGACCCGCAGATAACCCATAATCCGCTCCCTCAGCCGCAGAACGGACCTCCTCTCCCCGAGGGAGAGGAAAGAGGTGAGGGGGTATGAAGCGATGGGATTCTCGGTGCCTGAAAAATCCTTCGCGCAGTCCTATTTGAGCCTCGTTACCTCGTCGCCTACCTTTATTGTGGCGCTTTTTTGATGGTCAACGGGGCGATTCCGGGGCAGAATCCCGCCCATGAAAACCACGACGAAAGTATGGCTGGGCGCAAGCGCACTGCTCGCCCTCGTCGTGGCGTTGATCTGCTGCAAAATCAAGACCGCCGAGCCCAGTTATCAGGGGAAGAGTTTGAGTGAGTGGATGGAGGAGATTGATACGGATGCGGTTTTTAACGGGAATGGAGAGCTAAGCTCCACCAATAAGGAGATTGCCACGGCCTTGCGGGCTATGGGCACTAATTCTGTGCCAATTTTATTAGGGCAGTTAGAACTGAGTGATTCGAAAATCCATGATTGGATTGAGGAATTAAATCGCAGGCAAAAAATCGTAAAAATTCCAATCGGAGCTGATGCATGGAAAAGCAAGGCCAAAGCAACGCGTGCCTTAGTCGCACTTGGGCCAACTGCCAAACCGTTTATTTCACAGTTAGTTCCATTATTGTATGACACCAATAAATCAATTCGTGCCACGGCCGTGTTAGTGGCGATTGGCCCGGAGGCGTATCCGGCGATACTAACGGCATTGCAACATACCAATAGTAATATTCGTTATCATGTATTATGGGGAATGGGTTGGTGCAGGGAAAAATGTGCTTTTGCGGTGCCTTCCTTGATCTCAATGCTAAATGATCAAGATATTACAGCCCAAAACATCGCTATCCAAGTACTGGGCAGAATAAAAAGTGAGCCAGACATCACCATCCCTGCGTTGAATAAGCTATTATCCAGCTCGGACCCAGCAATATTTTTCAATGCAGCAAAGGCACTTGAGGCATTCGGAACCAATTCCACCGCGGCGTTACTGGTATTGCAACAATACCAGGCACAGTCTGGCCTAGCAGCCTGTCGGACTTAACAATGCGGATTTTTTGCAGGTTTTTGAATAAA